>NZ_JACSOF010000014.1:0-63084 GCF_014349205.1 Photobacterium sp. BZF1 | reverse complement strand
GGATGAAACCCGCCTATCTTAGCGGCGTAACCCTGCCGTGAAAAGCACTGCCCGCCGATACTGATCTCTTTATCGACAAAAAAAGCCCAACCTGAAGTGATGGGCTTTATATTTGATCTTATTCGGTTAATTCATCAGCAACTGCGGTGAAGAGTAGAGCTATTGCCCGGCTTTGAACAGTGCGACGATTTCGCTGACCAATTGGGCACCCAGTTCGGCCTTGCTGGTCAAAGGCAAGGCCTTGTCGCCTTCTGGCCAGTATAGGTGCAGGGCATTTTGGTCGCTGTTGAAGCCTTGCCCTTCGCCTGAAACGTCGTTGGCACAGATCAGGTCGAGGTTTTTACGCGCCAGTTTGCCACGGGCGTACTGTTCGACATCCTGGGTCTCGGCAGCAAAACCGACCGTAAACGGGCGCTGTGTATCAAGCGCAGCGACACTGGCGATAATATCCGGGTTTTTCACCAAACGGATCACCATGTCATCTTCGCCGTCTTTCTTCTTCATTTTCTGAACGCTGACATCTGCCGGGCGGAAATCTGCCACAGCAGCGCAGCCGATGAAGATATCGCTGCTCGTTGCATGCTCTATTGCGACCTGATGCATTTGCTCGGCACTGCTGATGTCAATGCGCTCAACACCCGCAGGGGTCGCCAGGTTGGTCGGGCCGCTAATCAAGGTGACGTTGGCACCGCGCTTGGCTGCCGCTTCGGCAATGGCGTAACCCATCTTGCCGGAGCTGTGGTTGGTCAGGTAACGGACTGGGTCGATCGCCTCGCGGGTTGGTCCTGCAGTAATGGTCAGCTTGAGGCCATCAAGATCGCTCGGTTTGAAGAAGTCCTCTGCCATGTGTACGAGTTGCATTGGCTCTAGCATCCGGCCCGGGCCGACATCGCCACATGCTTGCTCACCGCTGGC
This sequence comes from Photobacterium sp. BZF1, assembly GCF_014349205.1. NCBI lineage: Bacteria > Pseudomonadati > Pseudomonadota > Gammaproteobacteria > Vibrionales > Vibrionaceae > Photobacterium > Photobacterium sp. BZF1. The sequence continues at coordinate 62,169 of NZ_JACSOF010000014.1, read as the reverse complement.
CGGGCCCCAGATATGACAACCACGGCGGGCGAGGGTGGCAATGTTCTCCTGGGTGGCAACATGGCGGTACATCTGCTGGTTCATCGCTGGCGCGACAGCAACCGGTGCGTCTGTTGCAAGACAAAGAGTAGTCAGAAGGTCATTACCCATGCCTGCGGCCATACGTGCAATCAAATCGGCGGTGGCGGGTGCTAACAGGACCAAATCTGCCCATTTGGCAAGCTCGATATGGCCCATAGAGGCTTCTGCTGCCGGGTCGAGCAAGCTATCGGAAACCGGCCTGCCGGATACCGCCTGCATGGTCAAAGGGGTAATGAACTCCTTGGCGGCCTTGGTCATAACGACTTGGACTTGCGCGCCGCGTTCAATCAGTCGGCGTGTTAACTCCGCACATTTGTATGCCGCGATGCCGCCGCTGATCCCAAGGAGAATTTTTTTTCCTGCCAAAGTTTGCATCTTATTGCCTGCTCTCGATATCCGGAATGTCAATGCGCCACACCTTACCACCAAAAATTGCCAGCCACCAAAAAAAGCCTGCTTCCTTGCCTGTGATCAAATTTGCGATGGGGGATTGCGGGGACAGCACTGCGAGTGAGTTGGCATTTCAATGTTGCCTGCAATGGCCTTGTCGATGGTTTTTGTGCCGTAGTTGGGATAATGAGGATTTGGCCTTGGCATAGTGGTGGCAGCCTCTTAGTTTGGCAGGAGGAGGAAAAGCTATGTCGCTAAAGCTATTACCGGCCCAGTCCCGGCCAAGGGAAAAATTGTTGGAACGCGGACCCGGTGCGTTGTCGGATGCTGAACTGCTGGCTATTTTTCTGCGGACCGGGATTGCCGGGATGAATGCGATAGAGCTGGCGACAGATCTGTTGGATCAATTTGGATCATTGCGTGCTTTGCTGGCGGCAGACAGGGCAACTTTCTGTCAGTATAAGGGGTTGGGGCCAGCCAAATATGCCCAGTTGCAGGCTGTGCTGGAAATGAACCAGCGTTATTTGGAGGAAAAGTTAAAGAAGGAAGGTGCGCTGACAAGCCCCGCCCATACAAGACGTTATCTCAGCCATGTACTGCGTGACCGCCACCGGGAAGCCTTTTATATTCTATTTCTCGACAACCAGCATAGGGTGCTTAGCGGCGAGGTACTTTTCGAGGGAACAATCGATGCTGCAAGCGTTTATCCACGGGAAGTTGTAAAAAGATCGCTAGAACTTAATGCAGCCGCGCTCATTTTAGCGCATAATCACCCGTCAGGCGTGGCAGAGCCGAGTCAAGCAGATCGCCGAATTACCCGCCGGATCAGTGATGCACTGGCGCTGGTGGAAATTCGGGTTCTGGATCACTTTGTTGTCGGTGACGGAGACATCACTTCTTTTGCAGAGCGAGGATGGCTATAAAATAACCATTTTTTGCTTAAAAAGTTGAGAAAGGACTGCTCGGGACTTGAGCAACTGGTTTTGACTTAGTATAATGCGCGACCTTTGATAGCTGTGGTTGTATGTGAGAATGAATTTTTCGCATTGAAATAGCCACGGTAGATATCGAGCTGAAACGATTTGGAGAAGACAGTAATGTCCCGAGTATGCCAAGTAACTGGTAAGCGTCCTGTAACGGGTAACAACCGTTCACACGCACGTAATGCCACCAAGCGTCGTTTTCTGCCGAACCTGCAAACTCATCGTTTCTGGGTAGAAAGCGAAAAACGCTTCGTTAAACTACGCCTTTCTGCGAAAGGTATGCGTATCATTGATAAGAAAGGTATCGACGCCGTTCTTACTGATATGCGTGCTCGCGGCGAGAACGTTTAAGAGGATTTGAACAATGGCTAAAGGCATTCGTGAGAAGATCCGTCTAGTATCATCTGCTGGTACAGGCCACTTCTACACTACCGACAAAAACAAGCGTAACATGCCAGGCAAATTCGAGATCAAAAAATTTGATCCTGTAGTTCGCAAGCACGTTATGTACAAAGAAGCTAAAATCAAGTAATTGGTTTTCCGCTTTTTTGATAAAAACCCAGTTTTCTAACTGGGTTTTTTTATACTTGGAATCCACCCTCCCGCCCTCAAATTATCTCAATATCCCTCTTTACCTTGTGACATGAACGACCTGCATTATGAGAACCTTAGCGGTATAGTTTGACTATTATCCGTTTTCAGGGCTTTCAAGGAGTACCGTTATGAGGCTATCTCGCCGCGGCTGGAACAATGTCATTATCATCGCTGTGATCTGTTTTATCGCTGTGGTCCAGTTGCCGGAACTGGTCAAGCAACGGTTTGGCCATGAAGGGGAGACGCAAGCCCAATCAGATATGACGGCGTTATTGCCGACCCAAGCTGAAATCGATCAGCTGCATTTGCCCCTCACTAGCGTCAATCGTGAGGATGGCAGTTGGCTGGCTCACCCACGGGTAGCCCTGCCAGCTGAACAGCTGATCAGCCACTGGCAATCCCTGGCGGGTACCGCTGTTAGTGATGAAATGGTCGGTAAACTCAAACCGACATTGCCGCCGCCGAGCAGTGTCGAGATCTGGCTAGCTGGTAGGGAAGAGCCTGTGCGGGTTACGGTATACCAGCAGCCCCAGTTTTGGTTGCTGAAAAATTGGCAAGGTGAGTGGCTGGCGATATCGGTAGAAGAAGCCTATCTGTTCCCACCGGTGTTATAGTGGGTCAATAACTCGAACAATTATTGAGAAAGCCATGCCTGAATTACCTGAAGTTGAAGTCAGCCGGATGGGGATTGCCCCCCATGTGACCAACCAGACCGTGACCAAGATTATTGTCCGCAACCCCAAGCTACGTTGGCCGGTACCGGAAGAAATCAGCCAGATTGAAGGTCAGGTGATCCGCCGGGTAACCCGTCGGGCGAAATACCTGATGCTCGAAACTGATGCAGGTTATGCCATTGTCCACCTTGGTATGTCCGGGAGCCTGAGGGTACTGCCGTCGGACATCCCGCCGGAAAAACATGATCATGTCGACCTGTGCCTGTCGAGTGGCGAAGTATTGCGTTACAACGACCCCCGCCGCTTCGGCGCTTGGCTGTGGCAGGCTGATCAAGGGGAACACCCGGTTCTCTCAAAACTCGGCCCAGAGCCACTTAGTGAAGCGTTTACAGCCGCTTACCTACAGCAGAAAGCCAAGGGTAAACGCACTGCCGTGAAGCAGTTTATTATGGATAACCATGTGGTGGTCGGGGTGGGGAATATCTATGCCAATGAGTCCCTGTTTGCAGCTGGGATCCACCCCAAGCGTGAAGCGGGTAAGATCTCAGCCCAGCGTTTGGCGTTGTTGGTCGACGAAATCAAATCGGTATTGGCTTTTGCCATTGAGCAGGGAGGGACGACGCTCAAGGACTTCAAGAATGCTGATGGTAAGCCGGGCTATTTCGCCCAGGAACTTCAGGTTTACGGCAAAGGCGGTGAGCCCTGTCCGCGCTGTGACAAGCCACTGAGCGAGGCGAAAATCGGCCAACGGGCGACAGTGTATTGCAGTGATTGCCAGAAATAAACGTGTCGAAGATTGAATGTTTCAAGCTTACTGAACCTTGGGATCAGGTATATTGACTCGGCTTTTGCGTTGTGGTGCTACCGTCGCTAGCTTCCGAGTGCTATGATCCCGTTACAAAACGTTATACTAAGTATTGATAACGAGTACACTTTTTAAGGTCTAACAGATGAAGAAATATTTGGTTACCGGCGCTGCCGGCTTTATCGGAAGTGCCGTGGTGGAGCGACTGTGTGCCATGGGACATGAAGTTGTTGGGATTGATAACCTCAATGACTATTACGAGGTGTCACTGAAAGAAGCACGCTTGGCGAGAATTGCTCACCCAAACTTCACTTTCATTGCGTTAGACCTGGCAGACCGTGATGGTATTGCTACTTTGTTTGCCGAGCAAAAGTTTGACCGGGTGATCCACCTTGCGGCTCAGGCTGGTGTTCGTTATTCGATCGATAACCCGCTGGCTTATGCTGACAGTAACCTGGTTGGCCACCTGACTATCCTTGAGGGCTGCCGCCATCATAAGATTGAGCACTTGGTGTATGCTTCTTCAAGTTCGGTTTATGGTCTAAACCAGAAGATGCCATTCGATACTGCAGACAGCGTCGATCATCCCATCTCCTTATATGCCGCGACCAAGAAGTCGAACGAGCTGATGGCGCACACCTACTCGCACCTGTACGGCGTACCGACAACCGGCCTGCGTTTCTTTACCGTGTACGGCCCTTGGGGACGTCCGGATATGGCGCTGTTCAAGTTCACCAATGCGATTATCGAGGGGCGTGAAATTGATGTCTACAACAATGGCGACATGCGCCGCGACTTTACGTATATCGATGATATCGTAGAGGGGATTATCCGTATTCAGGATGTTATTCCTACCAAGACGCCGGACTGGACAGTGGAAGCCGGCACTCCAGCAACGAGCTCGGCGCCTTACAATGTTTACAACATTGGTCACGGCAGCCCGGTCAAACTGATGGATTACATCGAGGCACTGGAAGAAGCGCTAGGTATCGAGGCGAAGAAAAACTTTATGCCGATGCAACCCGGCGATGTCTATGCCACTTACGCCGATACCAAAGATCTCTTTGAAGCAACAGGCTATAAGCCGGAAGTGAAGGTTAAGGAAGGCGTGAAAGCCTTTGTTGACTGGTACCGTGAGTACTACCAACGCTAAGGCTAAATGCTGTCCGGAGCAGCGCGAATCACTAAAAAGGAGGCGGTAGCCTCCTTTTTTATTAGTTAGCCGATGTTATTTTTTGCTGAGCTTTTCAAGCAGCGCATCGCAGATCACCGGATCAACGAACTGGCTAACATCGCCTTTGTGCAGGGCGACTTCCTTGACGATGGTCGAGGAGATAAAGGAGTTCTCCTCGGCTGGGGTTAGGAATACCGTTTCCAGCTCTGGCATCAGGCGGCGGTTCATGTTGGCCAATTGGAATTCGTATTCGAAATCCGATACCGCACGCAGGCCGCGTACCAATACATTGGCTTGGTACTCTTTGGCAAAGTCGACTAGTAGCCCGGAGAAGCCAACGATATCGACGTTAGGTAGATGCTGGGTGATCTGCTGCGCCAAATCAACACGCTCCTTGAGGTCGAAAAGGGGTTTCTTGCTTGGGCTATAGGCAATGCCAACCACTACATGGTCAAACATGGCCGCCGCGCGCTCGATCAAGTCGAGGTGACCATTGGTAATGGGATCAAACGTGCCAGGGTAAATAACGCGGGTTGTCATATTGAATACCAGTCAGTAAATATCAAATTAGGAAATCAGTTGGTCCAAAATGGCCGTGACATCATCTAGCTGGATGTCTTGCATCAGGGTGTCGCCTTTGACTCGGGTCCCCCATGGCAGTTCGGCTACCGGTTTGCCGTGTTGTTGCTTTGCATGCTGCTCGTAGACGCTCGCGACATAGGCTAGGCTGTTGTATGGCCCAGTACGTTTCGGGTTGCTGTGGGCATACAGGCCGATCACAGGTGTACCTTGGGTCGTTGCCAGGTGGGCTGGGCCAGTGTCGGGAGCCACAACGACGTCGGCTGCACCAAGTAGGGCAGTCAGCTGCTTGAGGCTGGTTTTACCGATCAGGTTCACTGGGGCGTGCTGGCAATGCTGGCTGATAGCTTCACCTAAAGCGATTTCGCGCGGTGCCGGTGAGCCGCACAGGATCACCTGCAGCCCTTTTTCCACGGCATAGTCAGCAAGTTGGCTGTATCGCTCGGTTAGCCAGTTCCGCTCGTCCTTGCTCGCGGCTGGCGAGATAATAAGAGTTGGTTTGCCATTGACCTGCTGCTGGGCAAAGGCTCTGTCATCGTCGCTTAGCGGAATATTCCAGTGCGGGGCATCAAATGGGACACCAAGGTAGCGGGCGAAGTCGGCAAAGTTATCCAGTACGTGGAAACTTTCAGTGCTAGGGAGGTGGCGGTTGGTGAATAGCCACTGGCCTTCTTTAGTCCGGTTCTTGCTAAATCCGATGCGGTATCTCGCCTTTATCCCAAGGGATAGGGCACTGGCCCGCAGGGCGGCTTGCATATGGAGCAGGGCATCGAACTTTTGTCCTTTCAATGCTTGCCATACCACCTTCATCCCGGCCCATCCGGCTTTTTTGTCAAATACCACCACTTTTATACCGGGCAGATCGCCGATCAGCTGGGCTTCGATTTTCCCGCTTACCCAAGTGATCTCGGTAGACGGCCAATGGGCCTGGATCGCCTGCACCACAGAAATGGCATGGCAGACATCGCCGATAGCAGATAGCCTGAGAATACAAATTGAGCGTGGCGGGGCGGTAAATAACGCCATGACAAAGTCCTGTTAATCAATCAGAGATGAAATTATGCAGTTCAGGTAAGTGATTGTAAAATACTCTGTCCCTCAAGTTTGGAGATAAAGCGTGCAAGAATTAGCAAGCCGCAACCAGCGGATTTGGTTTACCCCGGAATTATTGGCGGAAGACCCGCAACAGTGCTTCGATCCTACCTTCTGGCAGCAGCAAAATTTGGTGATTGGCTCGGCCCAAGGCCGCGGTACGACTTGGTTTGTCAAAGGGGCCCACCTAGAGATGGCACTGCGCCACTACCGCCGGGGTGGATTGTTCGGCAAGTTGGTTGAGGACGCTTATTGGTTCAACGGGTGGGGAAAGACCCGCTCGGCCGAGGAATTTATGCTGCTGGATAAATTGGCCCGTGGTGGGGTGAGGGTGCCGCGCCCGGTTGCCGCACGCGCAGTTAAACAGGGTTTGACCTACCAGGCTGATATCCTTGTGGAAAAAATCTCCGAGGCGAAAGATCTAGTCGCCCTGCTCGAGCATAACGCTTTGCCGGAGCAAAACTGGCGCTCAATCGGGGTGATGATCAGAAAGATGCATGATCTCCAAGTCTGCCATACCGACCTCAATAGCCACAATATCCTGTTGGATAACCAACATCAGGTCTGGCTGATCGACTTTGATAAGTGCTATGAACAAGAAGGTGAGGACTGGAAGGAAGATAACCTGTCCCGCCTGCACCGCTCTTTTGTCAAAGAGCAGGGCAAGCGGGGAATACAGTTTGAACCGCAATGTTGGGACTGGTTACTGAGCGGCTATCAGGCTGGCTAATCTAGGGGTTCCCAGTTTTTGTCCCTTACCGGTTAGGCCCTGCCAGTTGTTGGTCTAGAACAGCCAGCGTTTTGGCAACCGCCCCCTGGTTATTCTTCACTACCTCGCAGCCGGCTTCACCCATGCGCTTGCATTCTGCCGGGTCGGACAGCAGGGCACTGAGTCGCTCGCCTATCTCGCCTGCATTGTGACAGACTTCCAGAGCCCCGGCAGCTTCTAGTTGCTGGGTAATGTCGGCAAAATTGTAGTAGCTTGGTCCGGTCAAAATGGGTTTGGCTAGGGCGGCTGGCTCAAGCATGTTGTGGCCACCGACCTTGTCGCCAATAAAGCTACCGCACATCACGGTGACATCTGCCGCTCCCATCAATAGCAACATCTCTCCCATGGTATCGGCCAGATACACATTCGTTGCTTCTTCAACGTCTTGTGCTAGGGTGCGGCGAACGCAGCTCAATCCCTGTGATTGGCACAGCTCGGCAACACTGTCGAAGCGTTCAGGATGGCGAGGTACCAAAATCAACAGGCTCTCGGGGTGCTGCTGTTTGACCGTATTGAAAGCCTCGAGAATTTGCTCGTCCTCGCCGTTGTGGGTGCTGGCTGCAATCCATACCGGGCGCGATTCTCCCAGTTGCTGGCGCAGTCGTTGGGACTGCTCTATCAGAGCTGGCTCTATCTGGATATCGAATTTGACCGAGCCGGTAACGCTGAGGCGCTCAGGCGGTATACCCAATTGCGCAAAACGGTCGGCATCGTCACGGTGGAGGCACAGCAGGTGATCAAGGTTGACTGCTATCATATCGAAAACGGGCTGGAACTTGGCATAACGCCTAGCCGAACGTTCCGACAAGCGGGCATTCATCACCACGACAGGTATATTTGCTTGGTGAACGGTAGCCAGCGTGTTTGGCCAGAGCTCGGTTTCCATGATCAGCATGGCTGAAGGCTTGATGGTTTTGAGGAAACCGCGAACGCACCAAGCAAAGTCTATCGGCATGTAGCGGTGTTCGACCAAATCACCCAACTTGCTGATTTGCTCCGCCCCGGTGCTGGTAGTGGTAGTGACAACAATTGCCTGCTCGGGATGGTTTTTCTTAATCGCTTTGATCACCGGAATGGCGGCAATTGATTCTCCAACAGAAACGGCATGGATCCAAATAGGCTGCTGTTTGCCTGTCTCTGCCAGTGGAGGCGTTAAACCAAAATGTTCTTTCCAGCGCGGGCCGAACTCGGGCTTGTTGGGCCGGCGGCGGTAGAGGCCAAACAATAGCAAAGGAGAAGCGGTCGCCAGCAGCAAGGTGTAGAGTGCTCGGATAAACATACGATAGATTAGGGTCTTGGGTTATCAGCCTATTATAACGGCATATATGCTTGATTACAGGTTGGGATATTTCCCAATCTTGGGCATGATTGCGATAGAATACACGTTATTTTGTAATTTGATGCCGAGGGTGAAGTCGTGAGCCAACAGAGCAAACGCTATTTGATGTATATTGCCCAAAACTATGCCTATGCAATGTTGCGCCCGCTGCAAGAAGCCATTTTAAAGCAGGGGGACGAAGTATGCTGGTTCATCGAAGGGCATGAGGCCGACCCTAGCTATATTAAAGGTGACGAAACACTACTGACATCAATCGATGAGGTAAAAGCCTGGCGTCCAGATATCGTTTTTGTGCCAGGCAATGTGGTGCCAAGTTTCATTCCCGGGATCAAAGTTGGTGTTTTCCATGGTTTCAATTCCGGAAAAAGGGCCCGTAATGGCCATTTCCAGATCCGTGGCTGCTTTGACCTCTACTGTACACAAGGACCTAACACCACTGAGCGGTTCGAGCAGTTGGCTGCCGAACATGGTTACTTCCGTATAGCCCAAACGGGGTGGCCTGCTCTGGACCCGTTATTTTCTACCGCTGGGGATAACCCTTACCTAGCCCCCCAAGATAACAGGCCGACAGTACTCATGTGCTCGACGTTTTCCCGTAATTTGACTTGTGCGCCTATCCTTTACGATAAGATAAAGGCGTTGGCGGCAACGGGAAAATGGCGTTGGTTGATCCAATTCCACCCGAAAATGGATCCCGCTGTCGTTGAGCAATACAAGCAACTGCAGGGTGAGCACTTGCAGTTTGTCGAGACTGATAATGTGCTGCCTTTGCTGCAAGCGGCTGATGTCATGCTATGTGACACCTCTTCGATATTGTTGATGTTCTTATTGCAGCGCAAACCGGTGGTAACGTTTCGCAATCAGATCCCGAGCGGTCATTTATTGAATGTGACGGAAGTTGAGCAGGTTGAACCTGCTTTGGAACAGGCGTTGCAACGACCAAGTGCGCTGATGGCAGAAATTGAACAATACTGCCAGGAGTTACACCCTTATCAGGATGGCCAATCAAGCTTACGTGTATTAGAAGCGGCAAATCAGATGCTGGCTGATGGTCGGTCGGGGCTTAAACCCAAGCCGCTTAACTTTTTGCGCCAATTCAAGATGCGCAAGAAACTGGGCTACTGGAAATTATAGGGCTCGTAGTTGATTAATCGTTTGATCATGTTTTTGTGTGAGTGCATTCAGTATTGTATAGATATGGTAATTTGAGATGAGTCAGAAAATTAAAGTTCTTGCGGTGACACACCATGGAAGAAAAAACATCAACCCTATTCGCCCAGAAGCGTCTCAGATAATAGGCATGCATAAGTCAGGACAGGTTGATGTCACAGTGATGTGTAACCCTGGGTCGACCTTGATTCCGTTTCTTGAAGCAGAAGGGATCAAGGTGGTGACAGATCCTTTAGACAAAAAAGTAAGCATTGATACCATTAAGGCGATTCGCAAGTTTATCACTGAAAACGATATTCAAATTTTGCACCTTTACAATAATATCGCTTGCTCGAATGGATGCTTTGCTGCGGTTGGTACAAAAGCAAAGGTCATTGCCTACCGTGGGCAGACCGGTAATATCAGCCGAATTGATCCGACGAGTTATCTAACCATGCTAAACCCTCGCCTGGATAAAATCATTTGTGTTGCCAAAGCGATCGAGGTTGATCTGCAAAACTATATTTGGGGAGATAAGACCAAGGCTGTCACTGTTTATAAAGGCCATGATCAATCTTGGTACCAAAATCCGCCTGCTAATTTGGGATCGCTCAACCTGCCAGAAGACAGTTTCAAGTTATCTTTAGTCGCGAATTTAAGACCGAGAAAAGGCCTCCATGTATTGATGGATGCCATGAAACTATTGCCAGATGACATCAATATTGACGTATTGCTTGTTGGGGCAGATCCTCAGTCTGAGAAAATTCAGCAGATGATCGCCCGCAGTGGGAAGCCGGCAAGGGTTCATGCCTTGGGTTATCGTGAAGATGCGCCGGAAGTTGCAGCCGCCTCCGACTTAACGATTCTTCCAACCACCAAACGAGAAGGGCTTTGCCGCGCTGTGCTGGAAGCAAACTCTTACGGCGTGCCTTCTATCGTGTCTGATACCGGTGGCAATGCTGAGTTGGTGGCTGATGGTGAAACCGGAATTGTGGTACCACCAAGTGATGAAAAAGCCTTGGCTGATGCGATACTTAAGCTCTATAACGACCGTCAGTTGTGCAAACAATATGGCGAGGCTGCCAAACAGCGTGTTATTGACAAATTTAATGTCGAGCAGGGTGTTGAGGCAACGCTGGAGTGCTATAGAGAGTTACTTAGCTAGAGTTGATAAGTAGAAGGGAGCAGTCGCTCCCTTCTTTCTATGACCTTTTGAGCAATCTAATGCGTTTTTTGAGGCTTTTAGAAAGCTTATTGGTCACTTTATTTAATACCTGATCTGTATTTTTCATCATATATAAAAGCTTATGCTTTTTGATGATCAATTGGCGTTTCTTGGTATTTTTTCTTGTTGGATTTCTATCCAGGTAGCTATAGTAGCGGACAAGATTCCGTTTGTTTTTTTGTTGTTGATAAAACTCTTTCCGGTTTAATTTATTGTCGTAAAAAGCAAGGAAAAAAGTTTTTAAATAACCTATTTTTGCCATTGATTCAATGACCTGGTGGCCTACGCCATGAAAGTTAAGATACTGAGTGCCTAAGGGGTACCGTGAAGCAATCTCTTTATCTTGGGCATCAAAAGAATCATAGACAATGGTGAACTGGCTACCGACAATATCACGGAAATCCTGCGTAAAATCAGAATCTGGTGGGAGTAATGGTGAAAATATTAAAGCCCTGTCTAGGTTAAGGGTAGATGAGAAGCAAGAGATGCCATAAGCGCCCATGCTTGCACCGTATCCTAATCTCTCTGGAAATTTTTGTAGCTGTGGGGCAATACCCTTAAGGTATTCCTCTAACTCCGAGCATAAAAACCAGTGGTTGTCATCGATCGTGTTGATGGCTAGGACATTAATGCCCTGTTTGACCAAAAAGTTATAACACCAGGCATGCTTGTTAGTATTAACCTGCTCTTTGGTGAGCAACATGCCTGCAGGGTTGAAGCACACCACTACAGGTTTGCTATAGTCAAAGAAAGCGTACTCTACCAATGATTGGCTAAGAATTACTCTTCCTGAATCTAGTGTTTTTTTTGTCCCTGTCACTCAGACACCACTTTTTTATTTGGCAATATTTTTGTATCTAGGTTTTAGGCTTATAGCCTGGCGCAGAAGGCGTTGAGACCACTTTTTGCTGCTATTCCCGAAATTATGCGGCCCTTGGGGGCCCAAATAATGGTAGAGGACTTTATCGATATAGTGTGCTCTCTCACCAGCCATCTCTAACAGTGGCGAGGTAATATATTTATCGCTGCACCGCCTAACGTATTTGTTATCTTCCGTGACTAAATCTTCATATTTGATTTTTCTGCATTCAAGCCACGCTCTGATCCTTCCGGTATACAAATAGAAGTTAAGCGTTTTTTCTACTTCTTCCCTTGTTAGGGTTAGGGAGGCAGGGTTTACCTGTTTCCACAACGAATACTTGAAGGTTTTCAGATGATTTGCTCGCCACTTTGCGTATCGGAAAAGGTTTAATTTTTGCACAATACTTGGATATGCTGAGCATTTCGACCCTGTCTTACCATTAACAGTATACGAACCAAACGTCATCAAACATTGTTCATTCGAGTAGGTGTTTTTTAGGTACTCCAGCGCCGTCGCATCAGCAAGCTTATCATCGCCATCAATTAGCACAATCACATCGTCGTCGGCAGGTTGGGCGAGTTTGATTGTTTCAGCAATATTGCCCATTGAGTACAGTTTTTGTTGATGGCGTACTAAGCGAAAGCGGTCATCACCCTGAATGTTCTGTTCTATGACATCACAACTGTTGTCGGTAGACAGATCATCACCAAAATACACCTCGAAGTTTGCGTAAGTTTGCGCTTTCAATACGTCAATATTCTCTTTAAGGTGCTCTGACATATTGTAGACAGCACTAATTACTATAAACTTCATTGTTACTTACACTCTTTTCTGTTTGTTGCGTCCATGACGTCATGTTTGCTAAGTAGCATGTACATGCAGAATATATAAAAAAGGAAAGGATGAGATCTTTCAAGCGGCACATCTGTTAAGCTGACCGTTAAATAAACACTGATCAATAGCCAGATCAATGTTTTGTTGTCTACACCTTTCGATGAACAAAGAGGGTATATGACAAAAAGTAATATAGCAAAAAGGCCGAAGACACCATAACTGGCCAAGTCATCCACCCATTGGTTGTGCAAATGCGCATATCTAGCCGCTTCATGTGAAATGAAGTTTTCATTAGCCATTTGTTCTTTTACTTCTTGCTGACCGGTATCGCCAACCCCAAGTAACCAGTGAGATTTGATGATCTCGACACCGGCTTTCCACATTTGCAGCCTTAAACCAATAGAGGTTTCCATGTTGTCAGACTGAATTTGTTGCACTTCTTCGATAGTCGTATCAATCCTTTTTGCAATTGGTTGCTTTAGCATCAAGGTAACCGATAGTAGGACAAGGATGGAGCCCAAGACGACTTTATAATTCAGTGCTTTTAAATTGACAGTACGGGCAAGGAGTACAAGCATGCCTGCAGCAAATGCTAACCATGGGCCCCTAGACACCGATAGGATCAATGGGAAGAGTGCAATAGTTGCAAAAAGTAGGGAAATATACTTCAGTTTCTTATCTTGCTCAGTCATCGCATAGTATAAGTTTGCATTGGCCAGGAAGGCACTAACGATACCAATACGGATCGGGTTAATCGACCAGAACCGGTTAAACATATTGCCGTCAAGGTGCTGGAGTAACAGGAAGCCTACCAGGCTGCCTGATAAGAGCCAGACTAAGTTTCTGAAGCTAATATGTTTCAGGTAACTTGGGGGAAGAATAGAGAGGTAGAGAAAACTTAAGCCGAGAATCCGAAAGCGACTGGAAGATACGCCATAGGTAAAAAAGGCGATAATCGCAAAGAGTAAGTTCAGCAGCAGCAGCCACAGAAACTTGTTTTGCTTGAAGTTGGCTATGATGTCTCTGTACCCAAGAAAGTAAACACGGGCAATGACAACTAACGGCACGAGAACATTTAATATTTTGTCGCCATTTGCAAAAGCAAAAACGCCACTAAAAACCCAAATCAACGGCAACAGTACAATTGAATGTATAATCAAGCCTTTATCAAATTTCATACTTTCTTTCATTGTTCCAACACTAACTACGGTATGGATTAGCCCCGCCCTCCGGCCGGGTTTTCAACAAACGTAAAATCCACATGTATTGTTCAGGGCGTTCGGTGACGTACTGCTCGATACACTGGTTCATCAAACGGGCATCTTGCTCCTCGGTCTCTAGCGGAAACGGGGAGAGCGGTGGATAGATATCTATCTCGTATTTGCCGGTCTCGCTGTTGTAAATGGAGTACAGCGGGACAATTTTGGCACGGCTCAGTTTTGCCAGGCGACCCAGCCCAGCGATGGTGGCCTTGGTGGTGGCGAAGAAATCAACGAACACACTGTGCTCTGCCCCCAGGTCTTCATCCGGTAAGTAGTAGCCTAAATAGCCTTCGCGAATAGACTTGATAAAGGGTTTGATCCCGCCACTGCGCTCATAAACGCGGCCGCCGTATTGTACACGCTGTTTATGCATTAACCAGTCTGACACGATGTTTTTCTGTTTTTTCGCCATCGCGGAAACGGGCAATCCGCGGGATGCGAGCAAAACTGCTGGGATATCAATGGCCCAGGTGTGGGGGACCAGCAAAATGGCACTGTCGCCATTTTCTTTCAGTGCTGTCAGGTTTTCTTCACCCCGGACAATGGTGTTGTCTTCCAACCATTGGCGGTTGCGCACACTAAGGGCGGCAAACCCCATCAGGAAACTGCCTGCTGTTATGTAGCTCTCAAGCAACATGGCCTCACGCTCTTCCTCTGTTTTGTCTGGGAAGCACATCAGGAGGTTAACCCTCGCACGGCGGTTGGCCTTGCTGTTGAACTTTACCGCCCGTTTAGCAAACAGGCTTGCCAGAGTGCGGCGGGTACGGTGCGGTAGCAAGCAAAGTAGGGCTGAAAAAGCGACAGCCAGCCATGTTCCCCAGTATTTAGGGTGCAGGAAGGCTTTGGTGAATTCCGGGTTATAAGCTTGTTTATCGTAATGGTCTTTCATCTATTATTTTGTCTGGTTGATACTTGCCATGTACTCGGCCACGCCTTCAGCGACAGACTTGAATGAGTCTGTGTAACCTGCGGCACGCAATTGGGTAAGGTCGGCTTCAGTAAACGCCTGATAGCGGCCTTTGAGATGCTCAGGGAAGGGAATTTCTTCAACCGTACCTTTGCCATGGTGCTTGATCACCGCCTTGGCGACTTCGCTGAATGGCTCGGCTTTGCCTGTACCACAGTTGTAGATCCCCGAGACGCCGTTTTGCCAGAACCACAGATTGACCTTGCAAACATCCCCGACAAACACAAAGTCGCGCTTGAGGTTATCCGATCCTTCGAACAGTTTTGGGTTATCGCCCTGGGTGATTTGGTTGTTGAGGTGGAAGGCGACCGAGGCCATGCTGCCTTTATGCTGCTCACGTGGGCCGTAGACATTGAAATAACGGAAACCGGTGATCTGCGACAGGGTTTCGCCGTGCTCTCCGGCATCTTGCCATAGGCGGCGGACATAGTTATCGAACAACTGTTTGGAGTAGCCATAGACGTTGAGTGCGCCTTCGTACTCACGGGCTTCGATGAAATCGTGGTCACGACCACCATAGGTTGCCGCCGAGGATGCGTACAGGAAAGGAATCTCGCGCTCTAGGCAGTAGTGAAGCAATTCCTTGGAATACTCATAGTTGTTGAGCATCATGTACTTGCCGTCCCACTCGGTAGTGGATGAGCAGGCACCTTGGTGGAAAACGGCGTCAATCGGGCCGAAGTCATCTCCAGCCATGATCTGGGTGATGAAATCTTCCTTGTCCATGTAGTCGGCAATATCCAAATCGACCAAGTTGGTGAACTTGGTGCCGTCTTTGAGGTTGTCGACCACGAGAATATCGTTGCGGCCCTGCTCGTTGAGTGCTTTTACGAGGTTGCTGCCGATCATACCGGCACCACCAGTTACTATAATCATGGCTCTTCCAGTCTGTTAGGTGGATAACAAGGGTTAGACCCGCTGTTATAGAATAGGTTTATGATAGTATTAGCAGATTGCCAAATTATCTGGGCAGAGAAGTGAGAAGCAAATGAAAACCCGTGACAAAATTATCCTGGCTGCACTGGAGCTTTTCAATGAAAGCGGTGAGCCGAATATAACCACTAACCATATTGCTGCCCATCTAGGGATTAGCCCTGGTAACCTGTATTACCATTTCCGCAATAAGGAAGAGATTATACACAGTATTTTCGATCAATACGCGCATGATCTCAGTATTCACTTCCAACCCCTTGAACATGTTCAAATAACTGCTGACAACTTACTAGTTTATCTCGATTCGGTCTTTATGCTGATGTGGCGTTACCGTTTCTTCTACGCCAATTTGCCAGATATCCTCCAGCGCGACCCGGAATTGCAGCAGAAATACCTTGCTGCTCAGGAAGGGCTACACAAGGACATCATGGCGATGATGGCTAGCTTCCAAAGCGGCGGCCTATTAGATATCGAAGATGACGAACTGGAGAACCTGGCCACGACCCTCAAGCTGGTGGCGTCGAGCTGGATCTTCTATCAGACCACCCAGGCTCCGGGAGCCAAGATCACCAAAGCTGTTCTCTACCAGGGGGTATTGCACATTCTGGGGATTGTGAGGCCGTTGACAACGGCGGAAGGCAAAGCACAAGTGCTGCAGCTCAAAGCCCACTACCGTGAGCAGATTGAAAAAGATATCTAACCACTCAAAAGCCTTAGCTTAAGAGGGGGGAGTAAGCTCGGAGATCCTGACTAATTGAACGCCTTGTTGCTCTAGGGTCGGGATGACTTGGCTGAGCATCTCCAGGGTGACCGGGTAGGGGTGGCCGATGGCTATGGCATATCCCCGTTTCTTGGCCTGTTGGATTGCCCTTGAAAGTTGCTGGTTGACGAATTTCTCGGTGCTAAGGTGGTCGAGGAAAATATGGCGGCGAAGGGCTGGGACGTTTTGTTGTTGGGCTCGTTCAAGGGCAACAGATTTGGCGCTAGTGCGGCTATCGAGGAAAAATAACCCTTGTTCGGAAAGGACTTCCATCACCCAGTCCATGGCCTGTGGGCTCTGGGTCAGGGCACTGCCCATGTGGTTGTTGACGGCAATGGCGTCAGGTACCCGCTCCAGCCCCCAGCGCAAAACATGCTGTAGCGTCTGCTGGTCCATTTCCCTGGTCAGGGTAGCCATCTCCAGTGGGGCGCGGTGAAGGGGCTCCATTGGCATATGGAGTAGCACATCTCGTTGCTGCTTATGGGCCAGTTTGCTGGTGGCTCTGTCATAGGGGGTGTCAGGCAGGATGGAGATGCTGACCTGTGGCGGGAGGGCCGAAAGGGCTGCAGGCATACGCTGGTAGCCCAGATCGTCGATGACAATCGCCAATTTGGCTGCTTGGGCTAAACTTGGTGCTCCAAGGCTGATAATGAGGGCTAGCCCGTAAGCCCATTCCTTTAATCTACGACTTTTTGCCAAAGCGATCCCTTGCTAATCCGTTGCAATGAAAGCGTGCTGTATAAGTGTATGGTAAAAATATGTTTATTGGTTATCTTGCGAGCCAAGCACGCGGGTTGGTCGGCGAACCTTTGCGGCGGATCTCAAAATAGAGTGAGGACTGTTCCTGCCCGCCACTATCACCAATCAGGGCGATGTTTTCATTCGCTTGTACCGTGTCGCCAACCTTCTTGAGCAAGGTCTGGTTGTAGCCGTAGAAGCTCATATCGCCCTTGCCGTGATCGACGGCAAGCACTAACCCGTAACCTCGAAGCCAGTCTGCAAACACTACTTTGCCGGGATAAATGGCTTTAACTGGGCTACCCGCCGACTGAGCAATGACCATGCCTTTCCAGTGCAGCTCACCTTGCTGGCTGGTGCCATAGTTATGCAGGATCCTGCCTTTGACCGGCCATGGTAGTTTGCCTTTTTGCTTGGCTAAACCATCCATCGGAGCTGCTCGGCGTGCGGCTTCGGCTGCTGCCCGGGCTTTTTCGATTTCTTTGACTAGCCGTTGTTCGTTTTCTTTGAGTTCAGCGAGGTATTGGTTATCTGTTGTCAGCTGGCTACGTAGGTTTTTAACGGTTTTTTGCCGTTGGCTACGCTCTGACTCCAGCTTTTGCTTTTGCTCAATAAGCTTTGCCAGCAATGCCTGCTGCTCTTTCTGCTGCTCACCCAACTGGTGTTGCTTGAGCTGTAATTCAGTGGTGGTGGCCGCGAGTTCGTCAAGCGCATGGCTACGGGCCTGGCTGAGGCGCTCGGCATAGACGGTAAAACGGTCAAGTTGGCTGCTGTCTTCGCCGCTGAGCATCAGGGCCAGCTGGCTCTGCTTGCCTTGCTTGTAGTGGGCATTGAGCAGCTCTTTGAGCAACTCTTGTTGGCCGAGTTGTTGCTGGCGCAGTTGTTCAAGCTGCTGCCTCAGCGAGCGGATAGAGGTTTCTAATTCGCTGGAGCGTTGCTCTGCTTGGTGAATAGCCTTGGCGGTATCGGCAATACCGACTTCTTGTTGGCGTAAGCTTTTCTGCAGTTGGTCGACTTTCTTGCGGTTAGTGGCGACTTGGTCTTGCTGGCGTGAGATCTCCTGTTTCACTCCTTTCAGCTGACCTTCATCGGCTTGGGTACCGGCGCTAAATAACAGGCATAGAAAAGCGCCAGTGCAAAATGCACTGGCGCGAAGACTATGGTGTAGGTGTTTGATAACTTCCCGCATAGGGGAGATTATTTCAGATCAAACAGCACCTGACCAGTCATCTCTGCAGGGATTTCCATATCTGTTAGGGCCAGCATAGTTGGCGCTAGATCAGACAGTTTACCGTTGTCTTTCAAGGTGACTGCTTTGTTACCCACGTACACAAGCGGTACAGGCAGGCTGGTGTGTGCAGTGTGGATACCACCTGTTTCAGGGTTAACCATCATTTCTGCGTTACCGTGGTCGGCAGTGATAAGTAGCTGACCGTCCATTTCACGGATAGCTTCCACTACACGGCCGATGCAGCCGTCAACCGCTTCGGTTGCTTGTACTGCAGCGTCGTAAACGCCAGTGTGGCCAACCATATCAAGGTTAGGGTAGTTACAGATGATGGTGTCGAACTCACCGCTCTTGATTGCAGCAACCAGCTTGTCAGTCAGTTCAGGCGCACTCATCTCAGGCTGAAGGTCGTAGGTCGCTACTTTTGGCGAAGCCACTAGCTGACGCTCTTCACCATCGAACTCGTTCTCAACACCGCCGTTGAAGAAGAAGGTCACGTGCGCGTATTTTTCTGTTTCAGAGATACGTAGCTGTTTCTTGCCTTTCTTCGATAGCCACTCACCCAGGGTGTTGACTAGGTCTGCCGGTGGGAAAGCGATTGGCAGGTTAATGTCTGCTGCGTACTGGGTCAGCATTACAACATCAGCAAGAGCAGGGAACTGAGCACGCTCGAAGCCTGCGAAGTCAACTTCGAAAGCACGGGTGATCTGGCGCGCACGGTCTGCACGGTAGTTCATGAAGATAACCGCATCGCCATCTTCCATTGCCGCAACGTCCTGGCCTTCAGCACGGATTTCAGTGGCTTTTACGAACTCATCGTTCTCATCACGGGCGTAAGCGGCTTCAAGACCTTCTACAGCCGAAGCTGCACTGAACTCTGCTTTAGCTGCTGTCAGTAGGTTGTAGGCTACTTCAACGCGATCCCAGTTGTTGTCACGGTCCATGGCGTAGTAACGACCAACCAGAGAGGCAACGCGGCCTTTACCCAGCTCAGCAAACAGGGCATCAAAACGCTCAAGAGATGCCTGTGCACTACGAGGTGGTGTGTCACGGCCGTCTAGGAAGCAGTGTAGGTAGATCTTCTCAGCACCACGCTTGGCTGCCATTTCTACAGCAGCTGCAATGTGGTCTTCGTGGCTGTGAACACCGCCTGGAGACATAAGGCCCATGATGTGTACAGCTTTGCCTGCGTTAACAGCTTTATCGATAGCGCCTGTCATCGCTGGGTTTTCGAAGAAGTCGCCGTCAGCAATTGACTTGGTGATACGGGTTAGATCTTGGTAAACGATGCGGCCGGCACCAATGTTGGTGTGACCTACTTCAGAGTTACCCATCTGGCCATCAGGCAGACCAACGTCCATACCTGATGCTGAGATCAGGGTGTTTGCTTCGTTTGCCATCAGGCCGTCAAGTACCGGCGTGTTGGCGTTAGCAATAGCGTTGTTGGCGTTGTCTTGACGGTAACCCCAGCCATCTAGGATAACCAAAGCCAGTGGCTTCTTAGCAGACATATGCTGTCCCTCGTGTGTTAATACCTGAAATGAAATTTCGAACAATTACCTTAACCATCATGGGCAAAGGTTAAGGTAATTGATCGCAGCGGCCGTAATTTTACTACAGTTTAAGCCGAAAACTGTAGGCCAAGATCAAACAAAGCTGTAAATAGATTGTTATCTTCCTACAGCAATATAATGTTTTCTCCGTCTAAGTGTAAGAGCACCAGGATAGTTTTTCCCACTTATTGTAATAGGGAAAACCGGTAACGGTGATGACACCTTGTTTATACTGTTAAGGCCAAATGCAGTGAGCCACAGCGGGTAATTCTTGTATCTTGCTGTACAACTAAACTGTCGCGGGTATACTCGGGGTCTTTGAATTTTGTCGACTTGAGCCTGGGTTATAGCAGGCTGATATTAGGAATATAGAGCGAAGGTCATGCAGCAATACATTGATTTTGTAACAAGTAACCCTATTTTGTCATTGGTATGGGTCGGCTTGGTGGTGGCTATCATTTCGTCTTACGTCAAGCAAAAGACGGCAGGCTACAAGATTGTCACCCCGAATGAAGCGACCGTGATGGTCAACCGTGAAGAAGGTGTGTTTGTCGATATCCGTAGCCGTGATGAGTACCGTGGCGGCCATATTGCAGGCGCACTTCACATTTTGCCAAGCCAAATCAAAGAACAGAACCTGGCAGATCTTGAAAAATACAAGCAAGCCCCAATCATCGTAGTATGCAAGACAGGTCAAACGGCGCAAGAGAGTGCCAACCTGCTGAGCAAGGCCGGTTTCGAAAACGTAAACCTGCTTAAAGATGGCTTGATTTCATGGAACGAGGCAAATCTGCCGCTGATCCGCAGCAAATCAGGCAAGGCGAGAAAGTAATACCGCCATCCCGCTGTGTGCTTTGCCCTGCAGCGGGAGACCATTGAATTTTGTGCAGTTGTGATAGTTATCATGGTTGCGATATTGATTGGCCCACCCGTGGGCACGAGAGAAAAAGGACTCTAACATGGCTGAAGCAGCAAACAACGAAGCACAGCAGAACTTCCAAATCCAGCGTATCTTCCTGAAAGATGTGTCTTTCGAAGCGCCTAACTCACCACAGATGTTCCAGAAAGAGTGGAACCCTGATGTGAAACTTGACCTGGACACGCAGAGCCGTGAGTTGGGTGAAGGTGTTTTCGAAGTTGTTCTTCGTCTGACTGTGACTGTGAAGAATGAAGAAGAAACTGCATTCCTATGTGAAGTTCAGCAGGGCGGTATCTTCTCTGTTGCTGGTATGGAAGCACCACAGCTTGCACATTGCCTAGGCGCATTCTGCCCGAACATCCTGTTCCCATACGCTCGTGAAACGATTTCAAGCCTAGTAGTTAAGGGTACCTTCCCTCAACTGAACCTAGCGCCGGTTAACTTCGATGCATTGTTCATGAACTACCTTCAGAACCAATCACAAGCTAACCCAGAAAACACTGAAGCTTAAGCTTTAGGGTGGACACAATGAATCCAGGCTCAGAACAAGCAATTTCCATGGCGGTACTAGGTGCCGGCTCATACGGTACCTCATTGGCTATATCCTTGGCCCGTAATGGTGCCAATGTGATCCTATGGGGCCACGAGCCGGAGCATATGGCGCAACTGGAAATGGATCGTGCCAACGAGGCATTCCTGCCGGGGGTCGCTTTCCCCGATTCCCTGATTGTCACTACTGACTTAGAGCAGGCGGTTAAGGCCAGCCGTGACTTGTTGGTCGTTGTACCGAGCCATGTGTTCGGTGAGGTATTAGGCAATGTCAAAGCCCATTTACGTGATGATTCGCGTATTTGCTGGGCAACCAAAGGCTTAGAACCGGAAACCGGCCGTCTGCTTAAAGACGTAGCCGTTGAAGCGCTGGGCGAACAGGTGCCGCTGGCTGTATTGTCAGGGCCAACGTTTGCCAAGGAGCTTGCCGCTGGCATGCCGACAGCCATTTCCGTGGCCTCACCGGACGACGAGTTTGTTCGCGACCTGCAGGACAAAATTCACTGTAGCAAAACCTTCCGAGTATACAGCAACAGTGACTTTACCGGAATGCAGTTGGGTGGTGCGGTCAAGAACGTGATTGCCATTGGTGCAGGGATGTCGGATGGCATTGGCTTTGGTGCCAACGCCCGTACCGCATTGATCACCCGTGGCTTGGCTGAAATGTCACGCCTGGGAGCTGCACTGGGTGCGCAGCCGGAAACCTTTATGGGGATGGCCGGCCTTGGTGATCTGGTGCTGACTTGTACCGATAACCAATCTCGCAACCGCCGTTTTGGCTTGGCGCTAGGTCAGGGTAAAGACGTTGACCAAGCCCAGGGAGAAATCGGCCAAGTGGTCGAGGGATACCGCAACACCAAGGAAGTCTGGGTTCTTTCTCAGCGGATGGGGGTCGAAATGCCGATCACCGAGCAGATCTATCAGGTGCTGTATCAGGGCAAAGATGCCCGTGAAGCAGCCAAGGATCTGTTGGCTCGCGAGAAAAAAGACGAGTAACAGCTTGGACGCCAAGGGCATCCAAATTGTGAACTAATCATGCAACGCGGGCTGCTACAGCCTGCGTTGTTTTTTTTTCAGAGCGCGTTAAAGTTAAAGCAAGCCGATACTAACAGTAACAATACCGAGGGTAATGTGAGGGAATGTCAACAATATGCCGTTTGGCAGGCAATTAAGCAGGAAGCACGGGAGCAGTCGGAACAGGAGCCAATGCTCGCGAGCTTTTACCATGCCACCATTATCAAACACGATAACTTGGCCGCGGCGCTGAGCTATATCCTGGCCAACAAACTGGCTACGCCATCGATGCCGGCAATGGCAGTACGTGAAGTGATAGAAGAGGCTTTTGCCGCCGATTGCCTGATCACCGAGTCAGCAGCGTGCGATATTCGCGCGGTTGTCGAACGAGATCCGGCGGTAGAGATGTTTTCTATCCCTTTGCTCTACCTCAAAGGCTTCCATGCCCTGCAGGGCTACCGGGTCGCCAACTGGCTGTGGAAGCAGAACCGCGTTGCACTGGCGGTGTATTTGCAGAATCAGATTTCGGTGGCCTGTCAGGTAGATGTCCACCCGGCAGCGCGTATTGGCCAGGGGATCATGTTCGACCATGCCACCGGGATAGTGATTGGTGAAACGGCGGTTATCGATAATGATGTCTCTATCCTGCAGGACGTTACCCTAGGTGGTACCGGTAAGGAAGGGGGCGATCGTCACCCGAAAATCCGCGAGGGCGTGATGATAGGTGCCGGTGCCAAGATTTTGGGCAACATCGAAGTGGGGCAGGGTGCCAAGATTGGCTCTTGTTCCGTGGTGCTCAACCCCGTACCGCCACATACTACTGTGGCTGGTGTTCCGGCCAAAATCGTCGGCCGCCCAAGCAGCGACAAGCCGTCGATGGATATGGACCAGCAGTTCAATGGTACCAGTCAGACGTTTACGGCTGGGGATGGGATTTAAATCAGGCCAGAGGCTATGGGCTAGAGACGCCAGGAAGTAATATTTTGTTTAAATTAAAATAGCGAGAGGTAACCCTCTCGCTTTTTTATCGCAATAATATTGAAAAGCCTCAAGCCTCAAGCCTCAAGCCTCAAGCCTCAAGCCTCAAGCCTCAAGCCTCAAGCCTCAAGCCTCAAGCCTCAAGCCTCATCTACACCGCCCCTTTGAAGCCAAACTGGCGCCAGGCCTCGTAGCCGATAATTGCAGCGGCGTTGGAGAGGTTCAGGCTGCGGCTGTCCGGGTGCATCGGGATGCGCAGGCGCTGTTTGAGTGGCAGGCTGTCAATCAAGTCGCTGGGCAGGCCACGGGTCTCCGGGCCGAACAGCAGCACATCGCCTTCTTCGAATTTGGCGTTGGTGTGGAAGTTGGTCGTCTTGGTGGTGCAGGCGAAGATCCGGCGTTCCCCAATATGGGCAAGGAATGCCTCGAAGTTGGCGTGACGGTGGACGTGGGCCAGATCGTGGTAGTCGAGGCCAGCTCGGCGGAGCTTTTTCTCTTCCAAATCAAAGCCGAGTGGCTCAATCAAGTGGAGGTTAGCCCCACAGTTGGCACAGAGGCGGATGATGTTGCCGGTGTTCGGGGCGATCTCCGGCTCGTAAAGGGCGATATCAAACATAGTAGACAATCCGTGGTGACAATCGCGCTATTGTAGCGGAAAAGATGCCGCAAGAGCACAGCAGCCTGTAAGGGATCAACAAAGCGGCCCTCAAGAACCATTGTTCTGGCTATTGAGGGCCACACATGGATTTAGTTTGACAGGGGCAGGGTGATAGTCACTTTCAGGCCACCCAGCTGGCTGCGTGATGCCTTGATAGTACCGCTGTGCTGGCGGATAGCGCTTTCGGTGATGGCTAAGCCCAGGCCGGTACCGCCACTGCTTCGGTCCCTTGCGGTTGATACCCGGTAGAAAGGACGGAAAATATCCCCCAGTTCATTGTCAGGGACGCCTTCGCCGTTGTCCTCAACCGTGATGCAAAGGCGCATTGCCTGAGTCGTAAAGCGGATACTGATATTATCGTCGCCATACTTGATAGCATTGCGCACGACATTTTCGAGGGCGCTGATCAGTAAGTTCGGGTTGCCATGCAGCGGCCACTCTTCCAAGGTGGTGTAGGCCAGCTGTTTGCCGCATTGCTCAGCCTCGAAACGGGCATCTTCGAGCATGTCATACCATAGCGAAGCTGCATCGGTTTGTTCCCGTTGCTCATGGCTATTCACCTGCATCCGTGACAACTCCAGCAATTCGCCAATCATCTGCTCAAGTCGCTCGGCCTCGGTATCGATGCGGGTTAGTTCGTTGCTCTCCCCCTGCTTGCGTTTGGCTAGTGCTGTGGCCATGCGCAAACGGGTCAGTGGTGAGCGCAGTTCGTGGCTTATGTCAGACAACAGGCGTTGCTGGCCGCCTATCATGTGGTTGATAGCCTGGACCATCTGGTTGAAGCTGGCACCGGCCTGCTTGAATTCCTTGGAGCCAGATTCGAGCTTGGGATCAGCCTCGAATTCACCCTTGGCTACACGCTCGGCGGCATTTTGCAGCCGGCGGGCAGGCAGTGAAATCGCCCATGCCAACCACAACAGCAGTGGTGTACTAACCAGCATGGTCAGCAGCAGGAGCTGGAAAGGCTTGTCCAGGATTTGGATGAAAAACGGCGGCGGCTCCCTGACAACCCGACCGATATACATCAGTAGGGTATCGCCCTTGTGCTTGACTTCGAATGGCCCCGCCATCATCCAGCGGTCGTAGAGTTTCTGTTTGGGCTCGCTGGGGCTATCGGCCATGGTGATGAAGTTACGCAGCGCCTTGCTCTTGCGTCGTGGCGAGATCACGTCCCCATCGGTGGTGGTAAAATAGAGCTGGAAACCCTTGTGGCGGTTATGGTCGGTAAACCGGCTGAGTTTCCTTTCCAGCGGCCCGACATCGTGGGATATCTGTTTGGATATACTGGCCGCGGATTCCTGGAATCGCTCCTGTTGGGCTTGGGGGATGGTATGCTGGGTACGCGGATCCAGGTTGGGCAGCAATAGCAGTATCAACACCACCAGTAATAGGGTGAGCCAGAACACCGCGAAGATGCGGCCATACAGGCTGGAAAAGCGTGGCAGCTTCATTACACGTCCTCGACTAGCAGGTAGCCCTTGCCTCGTAGGGTTTTGATCCACGGCTTGCCGTCGTCACGCTCGGGCAGCTTTTTGCGTAGGTTCGACACATGCATATCGATAGCCCGGTCAAATGGTGCTAGTCGCTTGCCGAGTACCTCCAGGCTAAGATCATTCTTGGCGATGATTTTGCCGGGATGCTGGACGAAATAGCTCAGCAAAGCGAGCTCGGTACCCGTCATCTCGATAGGGGTGCCGTGGCACAGCACTTCCTGGCGGCCTGGGTAAATCTCGATTTCTTGGTAGGTCAGGCATTCAGGGCCGGCTTTGGTCGTCGCCCCCTTGCTTTGGGTCCGGCGCAGGATGGCACGGATGCGGGCCAGCAACTCGCGGTCGCTAAAAGGTTTTGGCATGTAATCATCGGCACCCAGTTCCAACCCGAGCACCCGGTCAATCTCTTCGCCCTTGGCCGTTAGCATCAATACCGGGGTCTCATGCTTCTCACGCAGGCGGCGCAGCATCTCGGTGCCATTCATTACCGGCATCATTACATCCAGTAAGATCAGATCAATACTGTCATCGACTTTCGCCAAACCCTGCTCGCCATTGTTGGCTTCGACCACCTCAAAGCCTTCCATATCGAGAATGTCGGAAAGCAGGGAAGTCAGTTCGGTATCATCATCAACAAGAAGGATTTTGGCCATAGTGTCTACCTTTAATAAGCAACAGCGATAAGGTAAGTATCCCTAATCGTTGCAGGGTCGCCAAGTAAAAGTGGTTTAGCTTTACGCAGTTTTACGTTTACCAGACAGCCCTTTACCTTGCAGGGGGTAAGCTATATCCGTACCTGAGATTACGGCGCTGCAACTGCAGCCTCTATTGGAGAAGAACATAATGATGACTTTCAAGAAAACATTGGCTCTAGCAATTGCCCTTCCTCTAGCTTTGGGCTCAGCCTCAGCGCTTGCTTACGGTGGCGGCAAACACCACAACGGCCACGGTGGTAAAGGTGGCTGCGGTATGGATGACAGCCGTATGTTCCGCCAGCTTGACCTGACTGATGCACAAAAGACTGAGCTTAAAGAGCTGCGCCAAGCCAACAAAGAAAACATGCGTGGCAAGATGGGTGAGCGTCATGCTGAAATGCAGGCCCAACACCAGAAAATGCAGCAACTTGTGCTGAGTGAAGACTTTAATGAAGCTGAGGTTCGTGCCCTGGCTGAAGAAATGACCGAGCAGCAAGTGGAACGCCGCGTCGCTATGCTAAAACAGCGCCACGAAATGATGCAGGTGTTGACTGCCGAGCAGAAAACCAAACTGCAGGAGCTGCGAGCTGAACGTGCTGAGAAATGCCAGGCCAAGATGGAGCAGCGTATGGAGCGCAAGCAGTCTAACTAATTGCTGACAATCGATTTACGAAAGCCGCCGGTGTACCTGGCGGCTTTTTTATTACCTGTTGCTTGAGAAGTGGGCTGGTAAAACATCGATTTGAATGATTTTGTTATTAATTTTCGTCATAAAACAGCTATACTGCGGGGTATTGCCCAGCCCTGTGCGTTATGTCAGGTGTGATTATCATGGATGAGTTCACAACCACCCGCGGTCTTCCTCCTCACTTAGCACAACTGGAGGCTCTGGTGCCAGCCGTTATACTGAATAAGTAGGGTATTTGGCCAAGCGCAGTACTGCTTGCGGCACCAACCTATAGGCTAACTGTTTTGTAAATCCCGATAGCCGTTGATGTGGTGATCATTCCCGCGTCATGATGAAGTTGCAGTCTATCGTGATATGAATCAACAAAATTTTTTATCAAAATTGTAATACTCCTACATTAGTAGGAAAGTTACAGTTTCGTGAGTTCGGGCCGGTGATGGCCCATGAGCCGGGAGGGGAACCCCGGCCGCTCATGTCGGATTTGAATTTTCATTTCCCAAAGTCAGAGGGTAACCATGATTAAGAAGATTGGTGTATTGACCAGTGGTGGTGACGCACCTGGTATGAACGCGGCAGTTCGCGGTGTTGTTCGTGCAGCATTGTCTGAAGGCGTTGAAGTTTACGGTGTTTACGACGGCTATCAGGGCCTGCACCAGAACCGTATTGAAAAACTGACTCGCTCAAGCGTATCAGACGTCATCAACAAAGGTGGTACATTCCTGGGCTCTGCGCGTTTTCCTGAGTTCAAAGAAGAGAAAGTGCGTCAGCAGGCTATTGAAAACCTGAAGATCCACGGTATCGACGCACTTGTTGTTATCGGTGGTGACGGTTCGTACATGGGTGCGAAGAAGCTGACTGAAATGGGCTACCCATGTATCGGTCTGCCGGGCACGATCGATAACGACGTTGCAGGTACTGATTACACTATCGGTTACCTGACAGCGCTTAACACTGTCATCGATGCGATTGACCGTCTGCGTGATACGTCTTCTTCACACCAGCGTATCTCTATTGTTGAGGTGATGGGCCGCCACTGTGGTGACCTGACGCTGATGTCTGCGATTGCTGGTGGTTGTGAATACATCATCACCCCGGAAACTGGCCTGAACAAAGAAGAGTTGCTGGCGAAGATCAAAGAAGGGATCTACAAAGGCAAGAAGCATGCGATCATTGCCCTGACTGAACTGATGACAGATGCCAACGAACTGGCGAAGTACATCGAAGACGAAACCGGCCGTGAAACCCGTGCAACCGTACTGGGCCACATCCAGCGCGGCGGCCAACCGACAGCATTCGACCGTATCTTGGCATCTCGCATGGGTGCATATGCGGTTGAGCTTCTGATGGAAGGTCATGGCGGTCGTTGTGTGGGTATCCAGAACGAGAAGATGGTTCACCACGATATCATCGACGCTATCGAGAACATGAAGCGCCCAGTTCGTAAAGATCTTTACGCATTGGCGGACAAGTTGTTCTAAGGGATATTTCCCTCGAAGTAAAAAAACCGGCGTCTTGCCGGTTTTTTTGTGCCGTTTTCCATGGCCTCATCGGAAGCAGCAGGAAAGCGACAATAAAAAAGCTACCCTAGGGTAGCTTTTATTTCTTCCTAACTGTGTTAGTTGAAGCTGTGAATTACTTCTTCGCTTCAGCAGCAGCTTTTGCGATAGCCGCAAAGCTTTCAGCGTTAAGCGCAGCACCGCCTACTAGCGCGCCGTCGATGTCTGGCTGTGCGAAGTAAGCTTCAGCGTTTTCTGGCTTAACAGAACCACCGTACTGGATCACAACTTTCTTAGCGACTTCTTCGCTCTTCTCAGCAATGTGAGCACGGATTGCAGCGTGGATGCGCTGTGCGTCATCAGCAGTTGCTGCTTTACCTGTACCTATAGCCCAGATTGGTTCGTAAGCGATGATCGCACCTTCAAGCGCTTCAACGCCTTGAGTGTTGATCACAGCGTCGATTTGACGAGCACAAACAGCGACTGTTTCACCAGCTTCGTTCTGTGCTTCAGACTCACCGATACATAGTACAGGTGTTAGGCCGTGCTCTTTTAGGAACGCGAACTTCTTAGCAACGAACTCGTCTGATTCGTTGTGGTATTCACGACGCTCAGAGTGGCCGATGATGATGTGGCTTGCACCAAAGTCTTTCAGCATTTCTGGAGAGATGTCACCAGTGAATGCACCGCTCGCGTTAACGTCAACGTTCTGTGCACCTAGGATGATTTTGCTCTCACCTTTGCCGATCAGTTGCTCAGCCAGGTCAAGGTACATAGCTGGTGGCGCAACGGCAACGTCTACACCTTCAACGCCTTTAAGTTCAGTATCAAGGCCTTTAAGAAGGTTAGATACCATTTCTTTGCTACCGTTAAGCTTCCAGTTACCCATAACCACAGGATGGCGCATAGCTTTTCTCCATATCAAATTGACTTAAAAAATACTCAATAGCTTAGTATACCGCTCTTGGGCATAACCCGTTAGGCGGGGCGGAACACTAGGCTATAAAGTATCTCCGGACAGTTTGACCTTGATACTGTATCAGTTTGTCCCGTTTACAGCGCCAACATTACCACAGCTTAGGAAATTAATTTCCTGTCCGAAATCATATCTGTGCTCGGTTGTACCCTTTTCCCCGGCAAAAGTGAACCGCTACGGGGGAATTTTTTTCATCTTGATGCTATTCACACCAGAGAGAAGGGAAAAAAGACAGTGATCCGTGATTGAAATATAGCCTGTATCTTTGGCGCTGTGGGATAAGATCCGCTAAGGTTGAGGCCAATTTTAGGATAAAGCTATGCTGAGCATGGCTTTTTCCAATAAAAATAAGTGAAGTATAAGGCCCAAGGAGGAGCGGATGCCTAACTTAGTGATGGAGTATGCCGAACCCGTCGTCGAGCGGGTCAATATCCCCGGTTTGTTGGATGATTTACATACAGTTCTGCTTGAGTGCGGGATTTTCGAGCCCGATTCAGTGAAATCCCGGAGCTACCGCTGCCACAATTGGTTGGTGGGTGAAAACCGCGATCTCGATACCTTTATCCATATTGAACTGAGTATGCTTTCAGGTCGAAGCGCCGAGGTGAAGCGTGAACTATCCCGCGCCTTGATGACGGTCTTAGAGCAGCATGCCAGCACCATCAACAGCCTGACCATTGATATCCGTGATATGGACAATGACTGTTTTCTCAAGGTCAGCTGCTAGGCTGATTTATCCTGTGACTCAGGCCGGGCAAAAGGCTTTATTTCGGCCTGGTGCTCGGTCAGGGTTTCTGGCGCATTCAGGGCCTGGGCAAACCGCTTGAGTTGCTGTTGCAACTCGGCCATCAACATCATGTTGGTGTGGTTTGGATTCTTTCCTTTGGCAATGACTTGATTGATATGGCTCATCTGTGCCCGCAATCGTGGTTGCATTTCGGCGCTGGCATTGCTGATGATCTCCTCGCTCATTGACAGCCGCAATGCATCGAGCTTCTCTGGCTCGTTTTCGGCCATGGCTTTTAACTCATCAAACGGTGGCAGTGTTTGCATCGTGCTTCCCCCATATCCCAACCTCTCTCAAACTGATGGCATTAGGTAAAAACGCCATGCAATAAAGTTAGTTGCCAACAAGCTCAGAAAGCTGGCTCAGGAATGAGACAGAATGAAGTTAACTTGGGTAGGGGCAATTGAGAGCAGGACAAATGCAAGCCCAAGATTGGGCCTGCATAGGGTGAACAGCTAGCTAGATTACCAGTAGTGCTCCATGGTGATTTGCCCCGGTTTGCGGCGCAGGTTTTTGGTGAAGCCTTTCTGTTCCAATACGGTTTTGGTCTCCCTGACCATCTCGGGGTTACCGCACAGCATGATTTGGCTCTGCTCTGGCGACAGGGTCAGGCCAACATGGCGTTCTAGCATCCCATCTTCGATAGCATGGGGGATCCTGCCCGGTAGTGCCGGCGGTGCGGGTTCACGGCTGACAAAAGGTTGGACAATCAACTGTTCCGGGTATTGCTCTTTGAGTGCGTTGATTTCGCCCTGGTAGCTTAAATCGGCCGAATAGCGCACCGCATGGACCAGTACTATTTTGCGAAAACGCTTCCAGGCGTCTGATTCGCGTAAAATAGAAAGATAAGGCCCAATAGCTGTGCCTGTAGCCAATAACCAGAGTTGCTCGGCCTCGGGGACTTCTTCAAGGGTAAAGTACCCGTTGGCACGGGCAGAGATAAATACTTCCTGGCCCGGCTCAAGGGCATGAAGACGCGGGGACAGGAGGCCATCGGCCACCCGGGTGGCATAGACTTCGATTTGGTCATTCGAGGGAGGGTTAACGAAAGAGTAGGCACGCTGGATCATCTTGCCGTCAATTTCCAGCCCCAGCTTGGTGAACTGGCCAGCTTTGAACGGTTCGATGTTGGCTTGCAGCACCAGGCTGAACAAGTCATTGTTCCAATGTCGGTTGTTGATGACTTTCGCAGGGATCCAGTCAGCCATAATAGTCTCCTCGTTATGATTTTATTATTCGATACGCGCAGCGCCTCTCTCCGGCAATAATGTGTTCTTGCCTATTAACTTGGTATTCGTTGCCCAGCAAACGTTGGAAAACCGCCAGCTCGGACTGGCAAAGGGATGGGCAGCGTTGGGCCGCGTGGCAAATAGGGCAGTGGTTTTCAATCAGCACGAAATCTTCGCCATCCTGGTGGAGTTCGGCCATATAACCTTCCCGCTCCCTGAGTGTAGTCAGGATCTGCAGTTTTTCTGCGATATTTTCAACCCCGGCCAGTTGGGTTTGGTATTGTTCAAAGGTTTGATCCTCCCGCCGATCGACAACCTTGCCCAGTCCTTCCTGACCAAACAACTCCTCGACAGAATCAAGCATTTGAATAATAAGATCGCCGTGGCGGTCGGCAAAGCGGCGGTGTCCTTTCTGGGTCAGGTGCCAGTGGCGGGTTGGCCGGCCGACCTTAGCCTTGATGTCTTCAAAATCCACCAGGCCATCTTCCTCCAGCCCCTGTAGGTGCTGGCGGACCCCCATGGTCGTGAGTTGGAACTCCTCGGCCAGGATCTTGGCAGTGACCGGGCCTTCGCGTTTCATCCGGTAGAGTATTTTGTCGATGGTTTTCATAGTTACCTATGGTCACAAGTTGGCTTAGTTAATTATGTAGCCAGCTTGCTAAATAAAGCAACAACTTTACAAAGTCAAAATGTGCAAGGCTTGTTGAGGGGAAATAGACGTAGCGAAATCAGCAGGGGTTAACAGCCGGGATAAAAAAAGCGCGCCAGGTGGCGCGCTAGAGAGTATTTTCAAGGCCTTAAAGGATGTGGCCTTTGATGGAGTCGTCTTTGCGATCCAAGTAGTGGGTCGACTTGATACGACGGATAGTACGGCACTTACCACGGATCAGCAGGGTTTCAGTGGTCGCGATGTTGCCCTGGCGGCTGATACCGTCGAGCAAGTCACCTTTGGTGATACCTGTGCCAGCGAAGATCACATTGTCGCTTTGGGCCATGTCTTCCATACGCAGCACTTTGTTTGGCTCGATGCCCATTTCACGGCAGCGGTCGATTTCCATCTGGCCGTGATCGCGGTTTTCTGGTGTATCGCCTTTCACTTCGTGACGAGGCAGCAGGCGGCCGTGCATGTCACCGCCCAATGCGCGGATGGCAGCTGCTGAAACAACGCCTTCCGGAGCACCGCCGATGCAGTACATGATGTCGACTTCGCTGTCAGGCATACAAGTCAGGATAGAGGCGGCTACGTCACCATCTGGCACAGCGTAGACACGGATACCCATCGCCTGCATTTCAGCAATAACGGCGTCGTGGCGTGGTTTTGCCAGCGTGATCACGACTAGGCTGTCCAGCGTCTTGCCAAGGGCAGCAGCGGTTGCTTCCAAGTTTTCTGCCAATGGCTTGTTCAGGTCGATCGCACCCTTGGCACCAGGGCCGACAACCAGCTTTTCCATGTACATGTCAGGCGCTTTTAGGAAAGAGCCTTTCTCACCGGCTGCTAGAACCGCTAGGGCGTTGTTCTGGCCCATAGCTGTCATGCGGGTACCTTCGATTGGGTCTACCGCAATATCAACGGCATCACCGCCGGTACCGACTTTCTCACCGATGTAAAGCATAGGCGCTTCATCAATTTCGCCTTCACCGATTACGATTTCACCTTCAATCTCGGTTTGGTTAAGCAGAGAGCGCATAACCTCAACCGCAGCACCGTCTGCTGCATTCTTGTCGCCACGGCCAAGCCATTTGTAGCCAGCCAGTGCAGCGCCTTCAGTGACACGAGAAAATGCCATCGCCAAATCGCGTTTCATGATTACTCCAGAAATAGAAATCAGTGGGC
Organism: Photobacterium sp. BZF1; assembly: GCF_014349205.1. NCBI lineage: Bacteria > Pseudomonadati > Pseudomonadota > Gammaproteobacteria > Vibrionales > Vibrionaceae > Photobacterium > Photobacterium sp. BZF1. The sequence goes on along the minus strand of NZ_JACSOF010000014.1, from coordinate 28,865 downwards.
TAGGGCCTGTAGGCTACAGGCCCGAATAAATCTGGCGGCGATTCTAACACAGGTTGCAAGGAAACGTTTGCGTTAGCGCAAAAATGTTTATTTCTTGACGGTTCGCCACCAGTCGACGAAAAAAGGCCTGCTTACGCAGGCCTTGATGGGGAACTTGGGTAACGTTGAGCTGTATATTAGATGTCGTCTTCGACCGCCCAGCCTTTGGCACACTCGACCGCGCGCTTCCAGCCGTTGTAACGGCGGTTACGCTTGCCATCATCGTTGCAGGCAATGAACTTGCGATCCAATACCGCTTTGTCTTTCAGTTCATCAATGCTGCCCCAGAAGCCAACCGCCAGGCCTGCCAGGTAGGCTGAACCCAGCGCGGTGACTTCGGTTACTACTGGACGGTGTACCTCGGTATCAAGGATGTCTGACTGGAACTGCATCAGGAAGTTGTTGGCAACGGCACCACCATCGACACGCAGGGTACCTAGCTTGATGCCGGAGTCAGCTTGCATCGCATCCAAGACGTCTCGGGTCTGGTAGGCGACACTTTCCAGTGTTGCACGGATGATGTGGTTGCTGTTCACGCCACGGGTCAGGCCGACGATGGCACCACGGGCATATGGGTCCCAGTATGGCGCGCCAAGGCCGGTAAATGCAGGAACGACATAGACACCATTGGCACTACCGACTTTCTCGGCGAAGTATTCGGAGTCTTTGGCATCATCAAGTAGTTTCACTTCATCGCGTAGCCACTGGATAGAGGCACCACCCATAAAGACCGCACCTTCAAGCGCGTAGGCGACTTCACCGGTAGGGCCACAAGCCAAAGTCGTCAGCAGGCCGTTGTGCGAGGTTACTTTTTCCTTGCCGGTGTTCATCAGAAGGAAACAGCCTGTCCCGTAGGTGTTTTTGGCCTGGCCGGGTTCGACACACATTTGGCCGAATAGGGCGGCTTGTTGGTCACCGGCAATACCGGCGATTGGAATACGGGTACCGCCTTTACCACCGATGTTGGTTTCACCGTAGACTTCAGACGACGATTTCACTTCCGGCATCATAGATAGCGGAATATCGAGCGCCTTGAGAAGTTTCTCGTCCCACTCTAGTGTGTTGATATTGAACACCATGGTACGTGAGGCGTTAGTGAAGTCAGTAACGTGTACACGTCCCTGGGTCATCTTCCAAATCAACCAGGTATCAACGGTACCGAACAATAAGTTACCGGCTTCTGCTTCTTCGCGGGCACCTTCGACATTGTCGAGGATCCACTTGATTTTAGTACCAGAGAAGTAAGGGTCGACAACCAGGCCGGTATTTTCGCGAATGTATTCTTCCAGACCGGCTTTTTTCAGCTCTTCACAGGTATCGGCAGTACGGCGGCACTGCCACACGATGGCGTTGTAAACCGGCTTACCTGTGTTTTTGTTCCAGACAATGGTGGTTTCACGCTGGTTGGTAATACCGATACCAGCGACTTGGTCTGAGCGGATCCCTGCTTTGGCCAGTGCCTCAACCAATGTTGAGCTCTGGGTCGCATAGATTTCCAGGGGATCATGCTCGACCCATCCAGCCTTTGGATAAATTTGGGTGAATTCACGCTGTGACGAGCACACAATGTTGGCGTTGTGATCAAGCACCACGGCACGGGAGCTGGTCGTACCCTGATCGAGTGCAACAATGTACTTTTGCTCAGTAGTCATAACGGTTTCCTCTCATTGTCATTATATAAGGGTAGTAGAGTGTGGTGTTCAGATCGGCCTGTGCGGGACAGGCCGATAATGTTCCAATTTGATAAATCGGTTACTAGGCGTTTGCGGCTTCTTCTGCAGTGTCTTCGCACTGGTTAGGCAGGGTGCAGCGGTTGCCTGGCAAGTAGGCGCCGATAGCTTTCGGGTATAACCAACCACCGAAGGCGGCACCCATAATAGGGGCAAGGATAGGTACAATCATGTACGGGATATCTTTACCGCCAGTCAGGGCCATATCACCCCAGCCAGCTAGGAAGGCGAAGAATTTAGGGCCGAAGTCACGGGCAGGGTTCATCGCAAAACCGGTCAGTGGACCTAGTGAGCCGCCGATAACTGCAATCAGGATACCGATCAGCAGTGGGCCCATTGCGCCGCGTGGCGCGCCATTCTTCTCATCACCAATCGCCAGGATAGCGAACATCAGTACAGCAGTGATCACAAACTCCACGGCGAAGGCACCGGCAAATGACAGTGCAGCATGTGGGTAGGTAGAGAAAATACCGGCAGTTGCCAGGCTGGCTTCGCTACCTCGGATAATGCCATTGGCAGCCTCGAACTCAACAAACAGGTTGCTGTATAGGGTGTAGATCAGAGCCGCGGTACAGAATGCACCGAGCATCTGGGCCACAATGTATGGCAACACTTTGCGCTTATCGAATCCGTGGAAAAGGGCTAATGCAATGGTTACGGCAGGGTTGATATGGGCACCGGAAACACCAGCAGTGCAGTAGATGGCAATGGCAACGCCAAGGCCCCACATAATACTGATTTCCCACTGGCCGAACTCGGCGCCAGTGAGCACCAAGGCGGCGACACAGCCGACGCCGAAGAAGATCAGCAGCCCAGTACCGATAAACTCGGCCAGGCATTCGCCGAGCAGGGTATGTTGTTTTTGGGTAGTCATATTCAGTCCTTTTGTCAATGTCGTAGGGGTATAGCTTTTTTTGTATTTATGTGTGGCTAATGTACTCGAATCCACAAAGAATAAAATTGGACCGAGCGAAAAGTGTGCGTTCGAGCATAAAATGATTTTATTTTTTGAGCGTTCGCGCAAACGGTTGCCATTTTGCGGGAAAATTTCCCATTGCTACTGGTTGCGTACGGGTTGGGGCGGGGTAAAAATGTGCTTTGGTGGTATGTGTTTGTTTATAGAATAAAAAATCCGACCTAAAAAGGTCGGATGTGCCAGAGGGGCAAATTCTTGGAAAATTCCAAGAGAGATACGATCAAGATAAAAATTAGCATGCCGCTGGTGCATTAAAATAGAGTTTGATCGCAATTCTACGCATTTGGCGGTGAGGCCGATTGATTTTTGCACGGCTTGCACATTTCTTTCGCCAAACGCATCAGCGGTGTTGCCTTAGGCGCCTGCAAAGGCAAGGAAAGCAAGGATTTGATTAAATTCGTGCAAAAATTCCCCATTTACGACAAAGCATGTTATTTCTAGATGTCAGAACACGGCTGCCTCGTTAGAATAGGTGGTAATTAATCGTAAACGTGCCTGTGGGACGTTGCCTTAAACGGTTAGGGCAAACTGATAGGCTGAATACAGGTGGACAATATGTCATTAGAAATGTTGGAAAAGCTGGAAGCCAAAGTACAAATGGCTGTTGATACAATTTCTCTGCTACAGATGGAAATTGAAGAACTAAAAGAAAAAAATGATAGCCTGGCTGGTGAAGCACAGGCACTGCGTTCTGGCCGTGAGGAGCTGGAGCAAGAGAACAACAAACTGCGCCACGACCACCAGGCTTGGCAGGAACGCGTACGCGCGCTACTGGGCAAAATGGAACACGTGGAATAAGCGTGTTTTTTTCTGGCAGCCACAGTGTCTGCCAGTAAAAATAAAAACAGAGCCGGCTGGCTCTGTTTTTTTATGTCTGTATATAGGTGCTGTTGCGATTAGGCTAATCGATATCCAGCGGATCGGGGGAGAGGATCACACCGGTGTTGTCGGCATAGATATGATCTTCCGGCAGGAAGGTCACCCCACCGAAGTTAACGGCAACATCCACTTCACCAATGCTGTTTTCATCGGCGCCGACCGGGATAGAGGCCATGGCCTGGATGCCGATATCCAATTCGTCAAGATCATCAACATGGCGGACACAGCCATAGATGATCAACCCTTCCCATTCGTTGTCGGCGGCCAGTTGAGCTAGCTCGGCATCCACCAAAGCTCGTCTCAGCGACCCGCCACCATCGACCAGTAACACCCGGCCAGCTCCCGCTTCTTGCAGAGCGGTGCGGATCAGACCGCAATCCTCAAAGCATTTAACGGTAGTGATTTGGCCGCCGAAGGAGCTACGACCGCCATAGGAGCTGAACATGGGTTCGACGACGTCAACTTTATCGAGGTAGATATCGCATAACTCGGACGTATTGTATTCCATAAGCGCGTTCTTCTGTGGCAATTGAAAAGGGGTGTTGTGGCCGCTAATAACAACGGCCAAACTTAACTTGTTGAAAGTATAACCAGTTATTTAACCTTCGCACAAGGATATATCCCTGTGAAGGTCAGGGTTAATTAGGCTGCTGCCAAAACGACACCAGCGGCGAACAGCAGGTTGGTCAACAATGCGCATTTGACCATGGTCGCCATCATCGGACGCAGTGCCGCACCGTCAGCCGAGTGCAGGACTTGCTTGCCGTGCTTGAACAGCAACGGGGCACTGAGAATAAATAGCCAGCCGAACGGAGAATGCAGCTCCAGCATGGCAAACAGCGCCAGGCAGAGCACGCTGCCAACCAGTAGGAATAGGTGGTACTTGCGGCCCCATTCCGGTCCCATGCGAACGGCGAGGGTCAGCTTGCCGCATTCACGGTCATTGTCGATATCGCGCAGGTTATTGATGTTGAGCACACCGACGGCCAATAGGCCACAGGCGGTTGCCGGTAGCATAATGATCGAATCAATCTGTCCGGCTTGCAGGTAATAGGTACCGGCAACGCCCAGCCAACCGAAGAACATCAGTACCGAAAGGTCGCCTAAGCCACGGTAGCCGTAAGGCTTGTTACCCACGGTGTAGGCAATTGACGCTGCAATCGCCATTAGGCCGAGCAGCATAAAGCCCACCATATCCTGCAGGTTGTTGGTGGCAATGAAAATCAGGCTCAGGCCACTGATTGCCGTGAGGATAATATTGAGGACCATCGCCTTGCGCATGGCGGTCGGGGTGACGAGGCCTGACTGGATCGCACGCTGGGGACCCAGGCGCTGATCGTTGTCCGTACCTTTCACCGCATCACCGTAGTCATTGGCGAGGTTAGATAGAATTTGCAATAACAGAGCGGTCAGCAGGGCCAAGCCTGCAATAACTGCGGAGAAACTTCCTTGCCATCCTGCTACTGCACTGCCGCAAACAATTGAGGCGATGGCTAGAGGCAGGGTTTTCGGTCTTGCTGCATCGAGCCAAATTGCGAGAGAAGATGATTTCATAATGTGATCTTAAACCGATAAACGAGTAGTTGCCTATTATGGCGTAACTGTAGCAGGGGGCAACTTTATCGCCACTTTGTTTGTTTAAGAACAAAAAAACGGCACCCGATTGGGTGCCGTTTGCGGAAGGTATTTGGGCCGGATTACAGGATAAAGCGGCTTAGATCTTCGTCTTCGACCAATTCGCCTAGGCGAGAAGTCACGTAGGCATCGTCGATCACAATCTTGTCACCGGATTTTTCGGAAGCGTCGTAAGACAACTCTTCCATCAGGCGCTCCATTACAGTGTGCAGGCGGCGGGCACCGATGTTTTCGGTACGCTCGTTGACCTGCCAGGCGGCGTCGGCCAGCTTGTTGATACCGCTTTCGGCAAACTCGATGTCCACAGACTCGGTTGCCATCAGGGCCTTGTACTGCTCGGTTAGAGACGCATTCGGCTCGGTAAGGATACGCTTGAAGTCATGGCTGGTCAGGGCTTCTAGCTCAACACGGATTGGCAGGCGGCCTTGTAGCTCAGGGATCAGATCCGATGGCTTGGCAACCTGGAAAGCACCAGATGCTACAAATAAGATGTGGTCAGTACGAACCATACCGTGTTTAGTCGAGACAGTGCTGCCTTCAACCAGTGGTAGTAGGTCGCGCTGGACACCTTCGCGAGACACATCAGGGCCCGACGTATCGCCACGCTTACAGATCTTGTCGATTTCGTCTAGGAATACGATACCGTTGTTCTCAACCGCGAAGATAGCTTGCTCTTTTAGCTCTTCCTGGTTAACCAGTTTCGCTGCTTCTTCTTCGGTCGCGGCTTTCATCGCGTCCTTGATTTTCATCTTGCGCTTCTTGGTTGTGTTGCCAGAAAGGTTCTGGAACATACCCTGAAGCTGGTTGGTCATCTCTTCCATGCCAGGAGGCGCCATGATCTCTACGCCCATCTGCGGCGCAGCCACATCAATCTCGATCTCTTTGTCGTCCAGTTTGCCTTCGCGCAGTTTCTTGCGGAATGACTGGCGAGCTGACGAGTTGTTGTCGGCTTCTTCATTTTGTCCCCAAGCATCGCGTGCCGGTGGCAGAAGGATATCTAGGATGCGGTCTTCAGCAAGCTCTTCGGCACGGAAGCGTACCTTCTCGGTTGCCTGCTGGTGGGTCATTTTCATCGCCACATCGGTCAGGTCGCGGATGATGGTTTCGACTTCTTTACCCACATAGCCCACTTCGGTGAACTTGGTCGCTTCAACCTTGATGAACGGCGCGTTAGCCAGTTTTGCCAGACGGCGAGCGATTTCGGTTTTACCGACACCGGTTGGACCGATCATCAGAATGTTTTTCGGGGTCACTTCGACGCGCAGCTCTTCAGGCAGCTGCATACGGCGCCAGCGGTTACGCAGGGCAATGGCCACCGCACGCTTGGCTTTATCCTGACCGATGATATGGCGGTCAAGCTCATGGACGATTTCGCGAGGAGTCATTTCAGACATAGCCATTCCTTCTTATTCTTCAAGCTCTTCAATGGTGTGGAACTGGTTGGTGAATACGCAGATATCACCGGCAATGGTCAGTGACTTCTCAGCAATTTCACGGGCGCTCAGTTCAGTATTCTCTAGCAGGGCGGTGGCCGCTGCTTGGGCAAAGTTGCCGCCAGAGCCGATAGCGATCAGATCGTTCTCAGGCTGAACCACATCACCGTTACCCGTGATGATCAGCGAGCCCGTTTCATCAGCAACGGCCAGTAGGGCTTCCAATTTGCGCAGCATACGGTCGGTACGCCAGTCTTTTGCCAGTTCCACTGCTGCTTTTAGCAGGTGGCCTTGATGCATTTCCAGCTTGCGCTCGAAACGTTCGAATAGGGTGAAGGCGTCCGCTGTGCCGCCGGCAAAGCCAGCCAGAACTTTGTTGTTGTACAAACGGCGCACTTTGCGGGCGTTACCTTTCATGACGGTGTTGCCTAGGGAAACCTGGCCATCACCAGCGATAACGACTTTACCGTTTCGACGAACAGATACGATAGTTGTCACGGTCTTACCTCTTTTGGTCTGCTCCGGCCAATGTGCCGGTCTCGATATATTGCAGATCTGGGGACGGGATGAAGAAGTTTCAAGGGGGAAAAGAAAAGGATGCTGCGGTGTAATAAGGGAGTGGCTGTAATACTCGCTTGAACACAGAATTAAATTTCAAAGACGCATAAATACATCCATGTAGCTCTAACTCTGGATCGCCAGCCCGGACCATCCATGGTGAGTAAGCTTTGAAATTTAACCCTGCGAACAAGCAGAAAAAGATAGGGAGATTATTAATATTTCTATTGCTTAACTACTCCCAGAACCAGATGGCGCACGGTTCGATACCGGCACGGCGTAGCTGGTTACGGTCGCTTTCAGCCTTACGCTTTTGCGGGTAAGGGCCAAGTACCACCCGGTACCAGTTGCCTTTTTCACCTTGGCTGACCTTGATTTGGCTGGTTAGTCCCTGGAAGGCGATCATTGCCTTGCGCTCTTCGGCCTGGCTTTGGCTGCGGTAGGCCCCGCACTGCATCAGATATGGTCGGGTAGGGGCTTGTTCTTTCTTCGCCTCAACCTGTACTTCTTTGTTTTCCAGCTCTTCGATATAGCGCCATTTCTCTTCCGGTTTAGGCGGTAGCGGTTTGGCGGCCTTCGGCGGCGTAACAGGCGCGGGTTTTACCGGTTTTACTGGCTCGGGCTTGGTTGCCGGCGTACTCGTTGGTGGCTGTGATTGCGGGGCTGGGTTCGAGGATAGGAAATACAGTCCATAACCTAGCGCTCCAACCAAACATACGGCAATAGTGGCCCATTTGAATGGGAACCCATTGCTTGGGGCTTGATTGCGGTTGCCACGGGGTTTCTTGGCGGCGGCTCGGCCGCGTTTGACGTAATCTTTGGTAGCCACGGTGTCGTTCAGTATAAGGTGAGTAGGATTAACCTATGGTACAAATTTGCGTCAGCGCTGACCAGACCTTGCGATGCATCCTGACTTTCAGGTTGCACCGTAAGGCATGGGTTTTGTGAGCTTACCCCCAAAATGAGGGCATTGGCTTGCAGTCGGGCTAGTTAGCCGGTGGCGCAGCACTTTCCCTGATCACCAACTTGGCATCAAGCAGGCGCGATCCTGAGGCAATGTCTTTACCCTTGAGGATATCAAGCAGCATCAGCATTGACTGGCGGCCAATCTCATAGCGCGGTTGGGAAACCGTGGTGAGTGGTGGATCGCAGTACTCAGCAAACTGGATATCATCGAAGCCGACAATCGACAGGTCCTGTGGAACGCGGAAGCCAAGGCGCTTAGCCTGTTGCATGGCACCGATGGCCATGACATCGTTATGGCATAGCAGTGCCGTGGGTGGCTCGGGCAGTGACAGCAGTGATGTGACGGCTCGTGCGCCGCCGGCAAAGCTGAAATCACTCTTGACGGTATAGGCTGGATTGAGCTCGGCACCGGCACGGCGTAGGGCCTGCTGGTAACCTTGTGAGCGGAATTGGCACAAGGCGGCAGTATCTGGCCCTGCGATTTGGGCGATGCGCTTATGGCCCATCTGGGTTAGGTAATTGACTGCCTCGAAAGCGGCTGTCAGGTTATCGATATGGACAGTAGGTAGCTCGAGTTCAGGGGCGAACTCACAGGCCATGACCATCGGCGGTAGGTTTTTCTGCTCGGGTTTGCTGACATCAAAGGGCAGGTCGGTGCCGAGTAGCAGCATACCATCGGCTTGCTTGGTGAAAACCAGGTTTACAAACGAATTTTCGCGGGTTTTTTGCTGTCCGCTGTCGCCAAGCAGGACAAGGTAGCCATGTTCCATTGCCGCTTCTTCAATACCCCGGATGATTTCGGTGAAATAGGGATCACAGATATCAGGTACGATAGTGACGATGGTTTTTGATTCGTTGCGACGAAGATTCCTAGCCAGTGAATTGGGTGAATAGCCAGCATCCATGACAGCTTGTTCGACCTTTTTACGGGTTGAGGCTGACACTTTTTCCGGGTTCATCAGGGCACGGGAAACCGTGGCCGTCGAGACGCCGGCGAGCTGGGCAACATCCTTCATTGTCGCCATAGTTAAGGTTCCTCTCTATTATTTTTCTCTCTTTTGCCGCTGGGGGATCATAGCCAAAACGGCCGAAACCTGAGCCAGCGAGCCTATTATTGTAGGCTGTCCGCCGGGGATTAAACATGCTTTAAACAGCATAAATTACATCCAATATGTGACGTACGTCGCATTGTTCATTTTAAGTTAAATCTTGCGGTTCAACATCAATTGACCAGCGAATCTTCTTGGCGAGCGGAAGCAAAGCAATTGCTGGCTTGGCAACGGACAACCACTGCTGCAGGGCCTTGCGGCTAGGTGCTTGCAGCAACAATTGCCAACGGTAGCGGCCTGCCCGGCGGGAGAGCGGGGCAGGGTTGGGACCCATAACCATCGTGTCCTCGCTGGCTATCGGGCTGGTTTCGAAAATGCCGCGTACCTGCTGGAGGAATTGTTCGACCAGTTCACTTTGGTTGGCTTCGGCACGGAGCAGGGCTAGGTAGGTGAATGGCGGAAGCCATGCCTGTTTGCGTTCGCTCAGCGCGCCCTTTGCAAAGTGCTCATAGCCCTTGTACAGCAGCGCTTGTAGCAAGGCGTGTTCTGGATGGTGGGTTTGCAATACCACTTCACCGGGTTTGCTGGCGCGGCCGGCGCGACCGGCAACCTGAATAAACAGTTGGGCCAAGCGCTCGCTGGCCCGGAAGTCGTTGCTAAAGAGTGCGCTGTCGACATCGAGCAAGGCGACTAGCGTAACATCGGGGAAATGGTGCCCCTTGGCCAGCATCTGGGTGCCAATCAGTATTTGGTATTCATTGTTGCGGATCGCCTCGAGGTAGTTTTCCAAACTGCCTTTACGGCGGGTACTGTCACGGTCAATACGCACTGTTTTGTAGCTTGGGAACAGGGTCTCGAGCTGATGCTCGAGCTGCTCGGTACCGACTCCCACCGCATTGAGTTGGGTTGAACCACACTGGCCGCACTGGTGCATCATCGGGCGCTGGGTCCCGCAATGGTGGCAGCGCAGTTCGCCACTTTGCTGGTGGAAAGTGTAGTAGGCATCACAGCGCTTGCATTCAGCCAGCCAACCACACTCATGGCAGATCACGGCAGGGGCAAATCCCCGCCGGTTGAGGAACAGCATGACCTGGTTGCCCGCATCAAGGTGCTTGCGCATCCGGGCGATCAGTGGCGCAGATAACCCCGCTTCGAGGTACAGTCCTTTAACGTCCAGCACGCCATGGCGCGCAGACTGGGCGCTACCCGCCCGGCGGGACAAAATAAGGTGGTGGTACTTTCCGCTTTTGGCGTTATGTAAGGTTTCCAGTGCCGGTGTTGCCGAACCGAGAATGATCGGGATATTTTCCTGGCTGGCACGCATCACGGCCAGATCCCTAGCATGGTAGCGTAGGCTGTCCTGCTGTTTGTAGGAGGCATCATGCTCTTCGTCGACAATGATGATGCCGAGGTTGGCAAACGGGGTGAACAACGCCGAGCGGGTACCGATGATTATCCCGGCTTGGTTATCGCGTCCAGCGAGCCAGGCCGACAACCGTTCGGTGTCATTAAGCCCGGAGTGGATTGTCTCCAACGGGACATTGAAGCGGCGGCGGAAGCGGTTGATGGTTTGTGGCGTGAGGCCAATTTCCGGTACCAGGATCAACGCTTGCTTACCGGCAGCTAAAACAGGCTCCAATAGGTTGAGGTAAACTTCGGTTTTGCCTGAGCCTGTCACCCCTTCGAGCAGGTAGCAGCCAAATTCAGGGTTGGCGTTGACACTGGCAATTGCCAGCGCCTGCTCTTCATTCAGGCGGGGCTTTTCTTCATTTATGGCAAACCCAGCCTTCCAACTGCGGTTAGTCGGCGCTTGTTCAAGTGTTTCAATCCAGCCTTTGTCTGCCAGTGTTTTCAGTGTTGCGCTGCTGACTTCTTCGGCCAACAAGGCCTCATGGCTCAGCGTCCCCTGGCGTAGCATGGTCAGCACCTGAACCTGACGCGGAGCTCGCTTGAGGGCGGTCAAAGGCTGATTGTGGCCTGCTTCGGTCAGTTGCCACATTTTCAGTGCAGAAGGCGCAGCCTCCCGCCCTTTTCGCAATAGGGCAGGCATCGCATTGGCAAGGCTGTCACCCAGGGGGTATTGATAATATTGGCTTGCCCAGGTTAGCAACTTGAATAGGCTTGGCCCCCACAAAGGTACAGCATCCAATACTTGGTGGATAGGTTTGAGCTGGTTGAGGGGAAAGTCGGAGCTATCGGTCAGAGCCATGACTATCCCAACCAGTTGCTGTCGCCCAAAAGGTACTTTGACTCTGCCACCGATCACTGGCTGCTGGTCAGCTTTGACCAAGTAATCAAATTGCTTGTCCAGGGGGACAGGAAGGGCCACTCGGGCGATGTTGGGCGTCATATCTAACCGCTAAATCCGCATGTACTAAGATAGAGAAGTGTACCTTGCCCAGCCTCGGGCGGCAAAGCGGCGAAAAAAGGCGCATATTGGTTGATCTGGGCAGAATGATTGATTACTATACGCCGCCTGAATTTGACGTATTGGCGGTCTTGCCGTTACGTTTTTGATATTAACGACGTGTGGTGCCCGGCTTAGGATCGGGAGAGCGACACGGCCTTACTTTTGAGGTTATCCCATGAAACAAGGTATTCACCCAGAGTACACTGCAGTAAACGCTCGTTGTTCTTGCGGCAACACTTTCGTATTTAACTCTACTATGGGTAAAGACATCAACCTTGATGTATGCGACAAGTGTCACCCATTCTACACTGGTAAGCAGCGTCAGGTTAGCTCTGGTGGTCGTATCGACAAATTCAACAAGCGTTTCGGTGCGCTTTCTAGCAAGTAATTTGCCAGATGAATTTCGAAAAAAGGGATGCGCAAGCATCCCTTTTTTTATCCCTGTCCGAACCCTTCTTTTATTCCATCATTTCGTTTGCTCCATTCCCTATCTGTATCCCTATTTCAGGTAAATTGGCGATTCCCTCTTAAAGTGAATACTTGAACCGCAATATTCCCCATTGATGTTGAACATTCGGTCCGGGAATCATTGGATCGACCAGATGTTCGGTGCTAGGATTTTGTGCTGCCATAGAATATGATCTATGTCCAAATTCCAAAATAAAGTCACCTCCAGCCAGGATTTCGAACACTATGTCTGAAGATTTTCGCCAACAGGCCCTTCATTACCACGCATACCCAGTACCGGGAAAAATTGCTGTCGAGCTCACCAAGCCAGCTAATACCGTAGAAGATCTCGCCCTTGCTTACAGCCCAGGTGTGGCTGAGCCAGTACGTGAAATCGCTCAGAACTCAGAAAATGTCTACAAGTACACCGGTAAGGGCAACATGGTTGCCGTGATTACCAACGGTACAGCTATCCTTGGCTTGGGTAACCTTGGCCCGCTGGCTTCTAAGCCGGTAATGGAAGGTAAGGCGCTGCTGTTCAAACGTTTTGCTGGCCTGGACTCTATTGATATCGAAGTGAAGCACCGTACTATTGACGAGTTTGTCGATACGGTTGCCAATATTGCTGATACGTTCGGTGGTATTAACCTCGAAGATATCAAAGCCCCTGACTGTTTCGAAATCGAAAAACGCCTGATTGAGCGCTGCCACGTTCCAGTATTCCATGATGACCAGCACGGTACGGCGATTGTGACGGCTGCGGGTATGCTCAATGCCCTGGAGCTTCAGGGCAAGAACATCAACGAAGCGGTGATTGTCTGCTTGGGCGCGGGTGCAGCGGCTGTGGCTTGTATGGAACTGCTTATCAAGTGTGGTGCCCAGCGCGAGAAGATTTACATGTTGGACCGTAAGGGTGTGATCCATACCCGCCGTGACGATATCAACGAGTACAAGCAGCTGTTTGCCAATAACACCGACAAACGTACCCTGGAAGATGTGATTGAAGGTGCGGATATCTTTGTTGGTGTCTCTGGCCCTGATCTGCTTGCACCTGAAGCGCTGAAACTGATGGCTGACAAGCCTGTGGTCTTTGCGTGTTCTAACCCTGATCCTGAAATCAAGCCAGAGCTAGCCCATGCGGTACGTGATGATTTGATTATGGGTACCGGCCGCTCGGATTACCCGAACCAGGTCAACAATGTTATCTGTTTCCCATTCATTTTCCGTGGTGCCCTCGATGTGCGTGCGAGTGAAATCAATGATGAAATGAAACTGGCGGCGGTTGATGCTATCCGTGCGCTGGCCAAAGAGCCGGTACCGGCCGAAGTGGTTGCTGCCGCTGGTGCAGACAAGCTTGAATTTGGCCCGGAATACATCATTCCTAAGCCAATGGACCCACGCCTGCTTCCACGCGTTGCTAAGGCCGTTGCCCAGGCTGCTGTAGATTCTGGCGTTGCCCAAATTGAGATGCCGATTGGTTACATGGAAGCAAAATAAGTTTCGTATTAAGCCAAGCAAAGAAAAACCAGCCACAAGGCTGGTTTTTTTATTGTCATATTACGCTGACATCATGGTGACCCAGTCGCCGGCGATTATTCGTTGATGTCTTCGTAGGTGATCCCCATCTCTTCCATCAGCGCTTTCGCTTCTGCTGGAAGATCGTCTGGGCGGTCTTTACGGATGTCATCATCGGTTGGAAGCGGTTGGCCAGTGTAGGCGTGCAGGAAGGCTTCGCACAGCAACTCACTGTTGGTAGCATGGCGTAAGTTGTTGACCTGACGGCGGGTACGCTCATCGGTCAGGATTTTTAGAACCTTCAATGGAATCGAAACTGTAATTTTTTTTACTTGTTCGTTTTTCTTACCGTGTTCCGCGTAAGGGCTAATGTATTCGCCATTCCACTCTGCCATTTTTTACCTTCTCAGCGATATAAAAGTGATGAAATATAGTATGCCTGAATTTTAGCGGGATTTACCGCCATAAGCAAAGACATATAGACGTCTAGAAGTGTTGACGTCTTCGGTGTTTATCGTTATGTTGTTGCATAAAAGTTATTCGCCAGGGCCACCCTGACAAGGAAAGTAAACATGAGTGACAAGAAGCTAGCTACCGTCGCTGTTCGCACCGGCATCGAATCTGATACCCAGTACAACGCTGTGGTACCCCCTCTCTATTTAACCTCGACCTACAGCTTTCCGCAATTAGGTGAGGTACCAGAATTTGATTATTCCCGCTCAGGTAACCCGACCCGTAACACACTGGCTGATGCGTTGGCAGAGCTGGAAGGGGGAGCGGGTGCTGTGGTGACCAACTGCGGGACTGCGGCAATCAACCTATTGGCTTCAGCGTTAATTGGCCCGGACGACTTGATTATTGCCCCTCATGACTGCTACGGCGGCACTTACCGCCTGTTTAATACCCGTGCGGCCAAGGGTGATTTCAAAGTACGTTTCATTGATCAGACGGATCCAGAAGCTGTCGCCGAAGCACTGGCCCTAAAGCCTAAGCTGATTTGGGTCGAAACCCCGTCAAACCCATTGCTACGTATTGTCGATGTTACCGAGATTTGTGCGGCGGCCAAGCAAGTGGGTGCGCTGGTGGCGGTTGATAATACTTTCCTGTCTCCGATCCTCCAGCAGCCGATTGCCCTTGGTGCCGATTTTGTTGTCCATTCCACGACGAAATACATCAATGGTCATTCAGATGTCGTCGGTGGGGTATTGATTTCCAAGCAGGCGGAGCATGCCGAGGAGATCGCCTGGTGGGCAAATTGTATTGGTGCCACCGGTGCGCCGTTTGATGCTTATATGACCTTGCGTGGCCTGCGTACCTTGGCACCAAGGATGAGAATGCATGAAGAAAACAGCCGTCAGATCCTGGCTTACCTACAGCAGCAACCGTTGGTAGGGAATATTTACCATCCAAGCCAACCAGAGCACCCTGGCCATGCGATAGCACTCAAGCAGCAAAAGGGCTTCGGTGCAATGCTGAGCTTTGAGATTGCCGGTAGTATGGCGCAGCTTGAAGTATTTGTTAAAACGCTAAACTGTTTCTCATTGGCGGAATCACTCGGTGGCACGGAAAGCTTGATTTGTCACCCGGCAAGTATGACCCACCGTGCTATGTCGGATGAAGCCCAAGCCGAGGCTGGACTGAAACCGTCCCTGCTGAGGCTATCGGTTGGCCTTGAGGATCCGGAAGATTTGATTGCCGATCTGGAGCAGGCTTTCAACAAAGCGGCGGAGGTAGCGTAAATGAGTCATCCTGTTACGCGTCAATTGCACAAGTTTGGCGGCAGCAGCTTAGCTGATCCAGAGTGCTACCTAAGGGTGGCCGAGATCTTGCGTGAGTATTCCAGCGAAAATGATTTGGTCGTTGTATCGGCGGCAGGTAAAACCACTAACTGCCTGATCGAATGGCTTGAACTACTGGACAAGGATGGCCGTCAGGCCCATGAGGCTTTGCAGTCTCTGCGTAGTTTTCAGCAGGGGCTGATTGAGTCGCTGCTTGACGGTGAGGTAGCGGATGAACTGTTGACCCAGTTGCACCTTGAGTTAGGTGTTCTGTCGGGTATGGCCGAAAAGCCACAGTCAGAGGCTGAACAAGCCAAGGTGCTTGGTCACGGTGAGCAGTGGTCAGCCCGTTTGTTGGCCGCTTTGCTAACTAAACAACAACTACCTGCAGCCAACCTTGATTCTCGCCGGTTCCTTCGGGCCGAGCGGGCCGCACAGCCGGAAGTTGACCGTGCGCTATCTTGGCCGCTGCTCAAGGAGCAGCTCGCTCAGTACAGTCAACAGCGTGTCGTGATCACCGGCTTCATGGCACAAAATGGCGCGGGCGAGACTGTACTACTCGGCCGTAACGGTTCGGATTATTCGGCAACCGTGATTGGCGCCCTGGCTGATGTTGATAGGGTGACAATCTGGAGTGATGTGGCTGGGGTTTACAGTGCTGACCCGCGTAAGGTTGCAGATGCTTGCCTACTGCCTTTGCTACGCTTGGATGAGGCCAGTGAACTGGCCCGCTTGGCTGCGCCTGTTTTGCATAGCCGTACCTTACAGCCCGTTGCACAAAGTGCGATTGACCTGACATTGCGTTGCAGCCACCAACCGGAGCAAGGCTCGACCCGGGTGGAACGGGTACTTGCGTCAGGACGCGGGGCCAAGATCATCACGTCACTTGATGAGGTGTGCCTGATCGAACTATCGGTGACCCGCGCCCATGATTTTGCCCCTATTGCTACAGATATCGAGCGCTTCCTGCAGCGGACCCAACTACAGCCGCTTGCCAGCAGCTTTGAGCCTGATAAAGGCCGGGTGCAACTGGCCTATACTGCCGAGGTCGTTAACAGCGTTCTGGCCCAGCTTCAGGATAGCGGCATTGCCGCCGAACTGCGTTTGCGCGAGGGTTTCTCTCTGGTCGCTGCGGTAGGGGCCGGCGTGGTGAATAATGCGGTGCATTGCTATGGCTTCTACCAGCAACTTAAGGGGCAGGCGCTAGAGTTTATAGCTGAGTCTGAATCGGGGTTGAGTTTGGTCGCGGTATTGCGAAAGGCCGATACCGATAGCTTGATCCAGGGGATTCACCAGAACTTGTTCCAAGCCCAGAAGCGGATTGGTCTGGTGCTTTGTGGCAAGGGCAATATCGGTAGCCGGTGGCTGGAGCTATTCGAAACCGAGAAAGCCACATTGGAAAAGCGCCACGGTATGAGCTTTACCCTGATTGGTGTCGTCGATAGCCGCCGTCATTGGATTGATTTTGACGGTATTGATGTTAGCCGTGCCCAACATGCCTTTGACGATGAGTCAGTAGAATATAGCGGTGATCAATGGTTGTCGGTGCTGGCACACAATACCTATGACGATGTCATCGTGCTTGATGTGACGGCCAGCAGTGAGTTGGCAGCGCGTTACCCACAAGTGGCGGAGTCTGGTTTGCACCTGATCTCTGCTAATAAGGTGGCGGGTTCGGCTTCGGGAGAAGCTTATCACCAGGTGATTGATGCCTTTGCCAAGAGCAGCCGCTTCTGGCTCTACAATGCAACGGTGGGGGCAGGCTTGCCTGTTAACCACACGGTACGTGACTTACGTGAAAGCGGGGATGAAATCATCGCTTTGTCGGGGATCTTCTCCGGCACCCTGTCTTGGCTGTTCCAGCAATATGATGGCTCAGTGCCATTCTCCCAGCTGGTTGAGCTGGCCTGGCAACAGGGGTTGACCGAGCCGGATCCGCGCCATGATCTGGATGGCAGTGATGTGATGCGCAAGCTGGTGATCCTAGCCCGTGAGTCAGGCTTGTCATTGGAGCCTGAGCAGGTCAAGGTGGAAACACTGGTACCAGACGCATTGGCATCACTTGGGGTCGATGATTTCTTCGAGCAATCTGTCGAGCTTGATGAGTTATTGCATGAGCGCCTGCGAAAAGCGCAGAAAGAAGAGAAGGTACTGCGCTATGTAGCCCGCTTGGATCGCCATGGCAAGGCCGTTGTTGGTATCGAGGCGTTGTCTCGTGAGCATGCCCTGGCCAATTTACTCCCTTGTGACAACATCTTTGCCATCGAGAGTCGCTGGTACCGTGACAACCCATTGGTGATCCGCGGGCCGGGTGCAGGCCGTGATGTGACGGCTGGTGCGCTGCTCTCAGATATTAACCGTCTAGCGGCAATGCTGTAAGCCTTTGCCGAGGACTACGGGCGATGAATGCAAGTGAAATTGGCTAATGGTGATGCTGGTAATTGGTGTAATTCACTAGTTATGCAAAACCACCCAGTTCAAGTTGCCAAAAAAATACCGAAATACCATAAAGCCCGCTATCAGCGGGCTTTTTTATGGCCTGCCAATGTTGAAGATCATGCAATTTGAAGTTGAAAAATATTCATGATCATCATGTTGACATTAAATTGGTTACAAGACATTCTGTAGACATATAGACGTCTAAACGGTTATTTCAGATGTCATCAGTTTAGGGAGCGGCCGAGCGCCAACAAGAGTAAGGAATGGATTATGGGGTATTCATACGCAAGCCACTTGGATTCACTGAACCAGAACATTGCAGACATTGACGGTAACATCAATGTGTCTTTTGAGTTCTTTCCACCAAGCAGTGAGCAGATGGAGCAGACGCTGTGGAATTCCATTCACCGCCTGAAAACGCTGCAGCCTAAATTTGTCTCAGTGACCTACGGTGCCAATTCGGGTGAGCGTGACCGTACCCACTCGATCATCAAGGACATCAAGGATCAAACCGGTTTGGTGGCTGCGCCACACTTGACCTGCATCGATGCGACCCGTGACGAATTGCGAAGCATTGCCCGTGATTACTGGAACAACGGCATCCGTGATATCGTTGCCCTGCGTGGCGACCTCCCTGAGCAAGGTGTCAAACCAGATATGTATGCGGCGGACTTGGTTGAACTGCTGCGCTCGGAAGCTGATTTCGACATCTCGGTTGCGGCCTATCCTGAAGTCCACCCGGAGGCCAAGAGTGCGCAGGCTGATCTCATCAACCTCAAGCGCAAGGTCGATGCCGGTGCCAGCCGTGCTATCACCCAGTTTTTCTTTGATGTGGAAAGCTACCTACGCTTCCGTGACCGCTGTGTGGCGGCGGGTATTGATGTGGAAATCGTGCCGGGGATCCTGCCTGTCTCCAACATGAAGCAGGCCAAACGATTTGCCAATGCCAACAATGTTAAAATTCCAGGCTGGCTTGAAAAGCAGTATGAAGGACTGGACGATGATTTGCTGAGCCGCCAGATGGTGGGTGCCAGTAATGCCATCGACATGGTAAGGGTGCTGAGCCGGGAAGGGGTGAAGGACTTCCACTTCTATACCCTAAACCGTGCCGAGCTGACCTATGCTATCTGCCACACGCTAGGGGTTCGTGCCAAAGCATAATCACACAGATAAAAGAAAAGCCGCTTTAAGCGGCTTTTTTTATGTTCTTTGGTTACGGCTTACAGGGCAACTGGGCTACCTGCCGAATCCATATCCTTGAGCTCGGCCAATACTTCCTCTGCCCAGTCAATCCAAGCCTGGCGGTTGTGGATCGCGCGGCGAAGGGTTAGACGGTCAAGACGGGATTGGCGATCTAGGCTCTTGTGGTCAGCAAAATGGATTTTTTCCATTTCGTTGTAGTGGTTGATCAGCGTGTGTGACTCTTCAATCAGGCCTTCCAGCTGCTGCTGCATTGGCTCGGAGTTGTGCACACCGCAAACTACCAGCTTGGCAGAAAACTCATCGCGGATGGTTGGGTTGCGTGCAGGCTCCTGGAACCACTCAAACAGCGCCTGACGGCCCAGATCGGTAATAGAGTATACCTTGCGATCCGGTTTACCCTCTTGCGGTTCAAGTTTACAGGTTACCTGGTTGTTGCCGGCCATCTTGTTCAGCTCGCGATATACTTGCTGGTGGCTGGCTTTCCAGAAATAACCGATGCTATGGGAGAACTCTTTGGTGATATCGTAACCGGTGGCATCGCGGTTACTCAACACAGTTAAAATAACGTGTGGTAGTGACATCTCTTCTATCCGTTAAAATACTACAAAAAAATAACTCAACCGGCATGGCCTGAGACGGCCGCAACGTACCCATCGCTCATTGGCGTTTTTATAATCGTGCTGTTGCAGTGCCTGATCGAGATCACGTAGCATACACATCAATGGACTATTTTTCGACATCGGAGCGCGATATCGACGAAAACTGGTGCAACCAATTGCCCGTCTTGTGATGCTGGTCTATATATTGCCTGTTATTTCCTATTCATTCTTTGATGCAAATGGTTTTTCATCAAATGATTTCACTGCATGTGATTTAGTTTAGTTAACCGAGGGTTGGCGGGGCTGTCTCAAAAGTGAGGCAAGAGGGGAATTTTGCGGAAAAAAGAAAGGGCTAGCAGGTAAACGCTAGCCCTTTGTGGTTATTTTACGT
Organism: Photobacterium sp. BZF1; assembly: GCF_014349205.1. NCBI lineage: Bacteria > Pseudomonadati > Pseudomonadota > Gammaproteobacteria > Vibrionales > Vibrionaceae > Photobacterium > Photobacterium sp. BZF1. The sequence goes on along the minus strand of NZ_JACSOF010000014.1, from coordinate 8,818 downwards.
ATTTGTTAGCCGGTGTTACGCATACCGGTGGCAATACCGGCAATGGTAACCATCAAGGCTTCTTCCATCATCGGCGACGGGGTTTCCTGTCGGCGGGTACGGTAAAGCAACTCGGCTTGAAGCATGTTCAATGGCTCGACGTAGATATTACGCAGGCGGATTGATTCGGCACCCCAAGGGTTTTGCTCCATTAGGTGAGCGCTGTTTTCTACGTTCAGAACTGCTTTGATGTCTTTTTGCAGCTGATCACGCAACTTCTGGCCCATCGGCCACAGCGACTTATCAGTCAGGCGCTGGTCGTAATATTCTGCGATACCGATATTGGTCTTGGTAAATACCATCTCCAGCATACCTAGGCGGGTTGAGAAGAATGGCCACTCGCGACACATTTCCTCAAGCTGGGCAGCATGGCCCTTGTCAATCGAGAATTGGATCGCTTCGCCGGCGCCCAACCAGGCAGGTAGGATCAGGCGGTTCTGGCTCCAGGCGAAAATCCATGGGATCGCACGCAGGCTCTCTACGCCACCTTTCGGGTTACGTTTGGCCGGACGTGAGCCCAGCGGCAGTTTGCCCAGTTCTAGCTCAGGGGTTGCTGCACGGAAGTAAGGGACAAACTCTTCATTACCGCGTACCACGTCACGGTAAGCGTCGCAGGACACTTCAGACAACACATCCATCAGCTCGCGCCATTCTTCCTTTGGCTGCGGTGGCGGCATCAGGTTGGCTTCCAGAATGGCACTGGCATACAGGCTCAGGCTGTTTACCGCGACTTCTGGTAGGCCCAGCTTAAAGCGGATCATCTCGCCTTGTTCTGTCACACGTAGGCCGCCTTTCAGGCTGCGTGGCGGTTGGGACAATAGGGCAGCATGTGCTGGTGCACCGCCCCGGCCAATTGAGCCACCACGGCCGTGGAACAGGGTCAGCTCGACGCCGGCCTCTTCACACACTTCAACCAATGACTCCATGGCGTGGTACTGGGCCCAGCCCGCCGCCATGACACCGGCATCTTTGGCGGAGTCAGAGTAGCCGATCATGACCATCTGGTGATTCTGGATGTAGCCACGGTACCAGTCGATGTTCATCAACTGCTTGATGACGCTCTCGGCATTGTTGAGGTCTTCCAGGGTTTCGAACAGCGGGCACACATCCATACGGAATTTGCAGCCAGCTTCTTGTAGCAACAAGTGAACGGCCAGTACATCAGAAGCGGTACGGGCCATTGAAATAACATAGGCACCCAAGGCTTCGCGCGGCTGGTCGGCAATCGCCTTGCAGGTATCGATCACTTCTTTGACTTCGTCAGAAGGTTCCCAATCACGTGGCAGTAATGGTCGTTTGGAGGACAGCTCGCGGACTAAGAAGGCGACTTTGTCCTGCTCGCTCCACTGATCGTAGTCACCAAGGCCCAGGTAGCGGGTCAGCTCAGAGATAACGTTCGAGTGACGGGTGCTTTCCTGGCGGATATCCAAGCGAACCAGGTGGACACCGAAACATTTGATGCGGCGCAGCACGTCTAGCAGCAGGCCGTCGGCGATGATGCCCATGTCGCAGTCGTGGAGTGAGCGGTAGCAGGCGTAAAGTGGGTCCCAAAGCTGGCTGATATCATCAATGATGCCGTAGCTTGGTGCATCCAACCCCTTGATTTTGGCATCAAGCACATCACGGGTATGGGTCAGCTTGGTACGCAGGTCTTTCAAGATAGCGCGGTAAGGTTCGTGTTCGTCACCGGCGAGATCGCGGACCTCGTCGTTGCACTTGACCATCGACAGTTCGCTGACCAACTCTTTGACATCTTGCAGGTAAAGATCCGCAGCTTTCCAGCGAGATAGCAATAGCACCTCACGGGTCACTTCTGATGTCACAAACGGGTTACCGTCACGGTCACCCCCCATCCATGACGAGAAGGTGACGGGTGCGGCATCAATTGGCAGGCCTTCACCCAGGTGGGCTGTAAGCTTTTCGTCAAACTGGCGCAGGAACTCAGGAACGGCTTGCCATAGTGAGTTCTCAACCACCGCAAAGCCCCATTTGGCTTCATCAAGCGGGGTCGGGCGTTGTTTACGGATAACATCGGAATGCCAAGCCTGGGCGATAAGTTGCTCAAGGCGGCGCTCAACACGCTGGCGCTCGCTGTTGGACAGTTCGCTCAGTTCCAGTTTGGAGAGGCATTTGTTGATCTGTACCAGCTTGTGAATCATGGTACGACGGGCAATTTCCGTCGGGTGGGCAGTAAGAACCAAATCAATGTTAAGGTCGCGGACTGCCTGGATCGAATCGAATTTGCTGATGTCCTGATCGTCCAGTTTGGCAAACAGGGCATCGATGGAGTCTGGACTGAAGATATGCTCTTCACTGTGGCGCGAGACGGTATGGTACTGCTCGGCAATATTGGTCAGGTTCAGGAATTGGCTGAAGGCCCGGGCAACAGGCAACAACTGGTCATCCGGCAGGTTCTGCAGTTCGTCGATCAGCTTGGCCCGATCGTCCTGGTTGCCAGCACGGGCGGACTTGGACAGTTTGCGGATGGTTTCTACTTTACCCAGTAGTTCTTCACCGTGCGCATCCTTAATTGTCGTACCCAGCATGTGACCGAGCATACTGACGTTGCTTCTAAGCGCGCTGTACTTTTCGTTCATATCGCATCCATCTCGTAAATTTATTACATCCAATTAACTCATTAGACAACAATCTAGCCGTGTTCAGCCTTTGAGGTCAACATTGATCGTCATAACTAGTAAGAAAACGACAGTGCATTGATTTTTATCATGTTATGAAACGGAGGGTGTAACAAAGTTTCTTGAAAATGGTCTGATAAGGCACAAAAACTGTGTGCTTGCTGTGCAATATGTCGAGAAAGTTTTCATTTTCGGTGTGATTTAGTGCTTTGTGCTGTACAAGAACGGGCCCGGGCAGTGTAAAGCCGTTGGGGATGACACCTTTTATTATTTTTTGCCGTTCAGGAGTTGACACAGGTAGCAAATGTCGGTAAACATATTAATTCAAAAGATGTGAATAAAAATATTTATATCGTAAAACGGTTAGCAAACTAGGAATGTTAACCAAGTGGTATCAAGAATTGTAACGGAACTGAAATAGGTACGAAGCCCCATGAACCAAGCGAATAGCCAATCACAACACGCCCTCCGACGACGCTGAGTTTCGCTTGGTGCCTCTGCGCACCCCATCCCGAGGCAGCCCTGCTGCTAGCTACACCCCTAAATCAAAGCACCCAAAACCTAAATACACGGATTGATTATGTTGAACACCTATATTATCGGTGCCAGCGGCTACACCGGCGCAGAACTGGCGAAAATGGTACACCTACACCCAAAACTCAACCTAGCGGGGTTGTTTGTTTCTGCCAATAGCCTTGATGCCAACAAGTCTATCAGTGATTTGCATGGCCAGCTAAAAGGCATTGTTGATTTGCCGCTGCAACCACTTTGCTCGCCGCAAGATGTGGCTCAGGCCGGTGACATTGTATTGCTGGCAACAGCACATGAAGTGAGCCATGACTTGGCTCCGGTCTTTTTGGCTTCTGGTTGTCAGGTGTTTGATTTGTCGGGGGCGTTTAGGGTTCAGGGTGACGCGTTTTATACCCAGTTCTATGGCTTTGACCACCAATTCCCGGCGTGGTTGGAAAAAGCGGTTTATGGCCTTGCCGAATGGAACCATGATGCTATTTCCAGTGCCCAGCTGGTTGCGGTTCCTGGTTGTTACCCTACCGCTTCGCAACTGGCCCTGAAGCCCTTGATTGAAAGCGGGCTATTGGATACCCAGCAGTGGCCGGTGATCAATGCGGTAAGCGGGGTGTCTGGTGCTGGCCGCAAGGCGTCGATGACCAACAGTTTCTGTGAAGTCAGCTTGCAGGCCTATGGCATTTTCAACCACCGCCACCAACCTGAAATCGCTACCCATCTGGGGCAGGACGTTATTTTTACCCCTCATCTAGGCAACTTTAAGCGTGGGATCCTGGCGACCATCACAGCCAAGTTGGCTGACGGTGTTAGCGCCGTGCAGGTTGAAGCTGCGATGCAAGCAGCTTATGCCGGTAATGGCGACAAGCATGCGGTGCGTTTGTTGGGCCAGCAGGCCGCGAAACTACAAAGTGTGGTCGGTACGTGTTTCTGCGATATTGGCTGGCAGATACAGGGTGGACACATTATTTTAACGTCTGCGATTGATAACTTATTAAAAGGTGCCTCGTCGCAAGCGATGCAGTGCATAAATATTCGAAATGGTTTCCCTCAGCTTACAGCGTTGGTATAAAGGTTAGGAGAATAGCGATGAGTCAGGTCCCTTTGGTTATAAAGCTCGGTGGTGCCGTACTGTCTTGCGGTGAGACCCTGGAGAAATTGTTCGGCGCAATCAGTGCCTACCAGAAACAAGCTCAGCGTCCTTTGGTACTGGTACATGGTGGCGGCTACCTGGTCGATGATCTGATGGCCAAGTTGCAACTAGAAACAGTGAAAAAAGAAGGGTTGCGGGTTACACCGGCTGACCAAATTCCCTACATCGCAGGAGCCTTGGCAGGTACAGCTAATAAATTGCTACAAGGGCAGGCGCAAAAAGCAGGTGTACCTGCTGTCGGCTTGAGCTTGGCTGACGGAGGCCTATGCAAAGTCACTGAGCTGGACCCTGAACTGGGTTCTGTGGGCAATGCGGAGCCGGGTGATAGCAGCTTGGTAAGCCAAATCATGGCATCGGGTTTCTTACCGATTGTCAGCTCAATTGGCCTTGATGCCAACGGCCAGTTGATGAATGTGAATGCCGATCAGGCAGCAGTGGCCGTTGCGGCAGCACTTGATGGCGAATTGGTACTGCTATCCGATGTCAGCGGGGTATTGGATGGTAAGGGCAAGCTGATCAGCGAACTCACTGAGCCTCAGGCTGAAGCGCTGATTGCCCAGGCGGTGATTACCGATGGCATGGTCGTCAAGGTACGCGCTGCCTTCGAAGCAGCCAATGCCCTAGGGCGCTCGATTGAAGTGGCGACCTGGCGTTACCCGGACAAGCTGGCGGCACTGTTTGATGGCCAGAGCATCGGGACCAAATTTTCTCCGCAGGCCTAGTACCTGCGGTAAAGAACCAATTAAGACACACATTAGTACACACGGATTGAGATAACGCCTGAGCGGGAAGACCGTCGAACAGGCAATCAGGAGAGAGTTATGAGCAAAGTAAATAAAGTGGTATTGGCTTATTCCGGCGGTCTGGACACCTCGGCAATCATTCCTTGGCTAAAGGAAAACTATGACTGTGAAGTCGTGGCATTCGTGGCCGATGTCGGTCAGGGTGAAGAAGAGCTAGAAGGCATCGAGGAGAAAGCCTTGGCTTCTGGTGCATCGGCTTGCTACATCGCCGACCTAAAAGAAGAGATGGTTAAGGATTATATCTATCCAAGCTTGAAGACTGGTGCGGTTTACGAGGGCAAATACCTGCTGGGTACTTCGATGGCCCGTCCTATTATTGCCAAGGCGCAGGTTGAGTGTGCACTTGAAGTCGGTGCTGATGCCCTTTGCCATGGCTGTACCGGTAAAGGTAATGACCAGGTCCGTTTCGAAAGCGCCTACGCGGCACTCGCCCCTCAGCTAGAAGTGATTGCACCATGGCGTGAATGGGACCTGCGTAGCCGTGAAGCCCTGCTTGATTACCTAGCCGAGCGTGATATCCCTTGTACTGCTTCGCTGGAAAAAATTTACTCTCGTGATGCCAATGCCTGGCATATCTCTACTGAAGGCGGTGTGCTAGAAGAGACATGGAACCAGCCGAATGAACTGTGTTGGGTCTGGACCAAGGATCCTGAAGATGCGCCGGAAAAACCTGAGCAGGTTTCTATCCTGGTCGAAAAAGGCGAGATTGTGGCTGTAGACGGTGAAGCCATGTCACCTTACAACGCGCTGGTTTACCTCAACGAGAAAGGGGCCGAGCACGGTGTTGGCCGTATCGACATCGTCGAGAACCGCCTTGTTGGCATCAAATCCCGTGGCTGTTACGAAACCCCGGGTGGCACTATCATGAATGAAGCCCTGCGTGCGGTAGAGCAGTTGGTACTGGACAAAGACTCGTTTGAGTTCCGCGAGAGCATTGGCCTGAAAGCATCGCACCTGATCTACGATGGCCGTTGGTTCACGCCGCTTTGCAAATCTTTGCTGGCTGCGGCGCAAGAGCTGTCACAAGATGTGAGCGGTGAGGTTGTCGTTAAACTGTATAAAGGCCAAGCTACGGTGGTACAGAAGCGTTCGGCCAATAGCTTGTACTCCGAAGAGTTCGCGACTTTCGGTGAGGACGAGGTCTACGATCACAGCCATGCAGGTGGCTTTATCCGCCTTTACTCGTTGGCAAGCCGTATCCGTGCGCTGAACGAACAAAAGAAATAACCCGGACCACGACATTATAAATAACGAGCAAGTCGAGCAAGATACATAGGAGAAAGGCCATGGCACTATGGGGCGGACGGTTCAGTCAGGCGGCTGACACACGGTTTAAGCAGTTCAACGACTCATTGCGTTTTGATTACCGTTTGGCGGAGCAGGACATCGTCGGCTCGATCGCCTGGTCGAAGGCGCTGCGCCAGGTCAATGTGTTGACTGACGAGGAGCAGCAGCGCCTCGAGTTGGCACTCAATGAGCTCAAGTTGGCGGTGATGGAGGATCCGAAACAGATCCTGCGCTCCGATGCTGAAGATATCCATAGCTGGGTCGAGCAGCAGCTGATTGGCAAGGTCGGGGACCTCGGCAAGAAGCTCCACACCGGTCGTTCGCGTAATGACCAGGTAGCGACAGACCTCAAACTATGGTGTCGTCAGCAGGGGCAGCAACTTCTGCTGATGCTCGACCAGCTTCAGAATCAGTTGGTGACTGTAGCTCGCCAGCACCAGGCGACGGTTTTGCCGGGTTATACCCACTTGCAGCGGGCACAGCCGGTGACTTTTGCCCATTGGTGCCTTGCATATGTTGAGATGTTCGAGCGTGACTACTCACGTTTGTCTGATGCGCTGGATAGGCTAGATACCTGTCCGCTTGGCTCCGGTGCGCTAGCAGGTACTGCTTACCCGATTGACCGTGAGGTATTGGCCCATAGCCTTGGCTTCCAGCGTGCGACACGCAACAGCTTGGACTCGGTGTCGGACCGTGACCATGTGATGGAATTGCTGTCGACGGCATCGATTTCTATGCTGCACCTGTCCCGGATGGCAGAAGATTTGATCTTCTATAACTCCGGTGAGTCTAACTTTATTGAGCTGGCCGATACGGTAACTTCTGGCTCGTCCCTGATGCCGCAGAAGAAAAACCCGGATGCACTGGAGTTGATCCGGGGTAAATGCGGTCGGGTTTACGGTGCGATGACCGGGATGATGATGACCGTCAAGGCGCTGCCGCTGGCCTATAACAAGGACATGCAGGAAGACAAGGAAGGCCTGTTCGATGCTCTCGACAGCTGGTACGAGTGTATGGAAATGGCTGCACTGTGTTTTGAAGGAATCAAGGTTAACAAGGACCGGACGCTTGAAGCGGCGATGCAAGGTTACTCCAATGCTACCGAGTTAGCGGATTACCTAGTGGCTAAAGGGATCCCGTTCCGTGAAGCCCACCATATCGTCGGTGTCGCTGTTGTCGCCGCGATAGAGAAAGGGTGTGCACTTGAAGAGTTGTCGCTGGCCGAAATGAAGGCCTTCTCCGAAGTGATTGATGAGGATGTTTATCCGATCCTGACAATCGAGTCATGCCTTGAAAAACGTTGTGCCCTCGGTGGGGTCGCGCCAAACCAGGTTGATTTTGCCATTGACCAGGCGGAGAAACGTCTCGAGAAACGCTACTCACCGGTGGTCAAGGTACGTGGCGCTCGCCTGACCGACCTCGATGCTATCGAAGGGATGGTGGCCTATTGGTCTGGTCTGGGTGAGAACCTACCTCGGATGCGTAACGAGTTGGTGCGCGATATCGGCTCCTTTGCTGTAGCCGAGCACCACGGTACGGTCACCGGTTGTGCATCACTGTATGTCTACGATTCCGGCCTCGCCGAAATCCGCTCGTTGGGTGTGGAAGCCGGCTGGCAGCATCAGGGGCAGGGCAAGGCGATTGTCGAGCATTTGATAGAGAAAGCCGGGCAGATGGCCATCAAGAAAGTGTTTGTGCTAACCCGTGTGCCGGAATTCTTTATGAAACAAGGCTTTGTCCCGACCTCGAAGTCACTGCTGCCTGAGAAGGTGATGAAAGATTGTGACCGTTGTCCACGCCAGCATGCTTGTGATGAAGTGGCATTGGAAGTCCGGATGGATCAGGAGCAGGTCATCCCAACAGTCAACGTGGCATAAGCCACCGAGGGTGAACCTCCGTGTGAACTTCCGAATAACAAGTGAAATCTCTTAGTCTATTGGCCCGGCTCTATGTCGGGCTTTTTTTATCCGTTTTTCGCTTCTGATGTGTCAGTTGTCCTGAGTTGCCAGGCACGTAGGCCATGGGCAAGCAGCAGCAGGGTCATACTGCCTGCCGCGACAAAAAGGGTGATGGCCTCGATGGTTGTGGATTGGTGGCGGTAGAAAATGAACCAAGCAATCCAGCTAAGCGGGCTCAGGACCGACAATTGGCGGATACAGCGTCGGCATCGGCCTAATTTCTGCCAGAAGGCAGAACGTGTACAGGCTTGACATCCCATCAGGGCATTCTCCTTTTTCTTCCTACCGGTAGTGTATCCTCGTTGGGATCTGGCGGGAATAAAAAATGTATGGTCCGCCCCGTTATTGCAACTACAATTTCTAATGACGGGGTTGGTTTGCGCTAATGTATTCGGAGTCACTTTTGGGTGCTCCCGCATC
>NZ_JACSOF010000013.1:0-64484 GCF_014349205.1 Photobacterium sp. BZF1 | reverse complement strand
CTTAGCAAGCGACCCCGCCATAGCAGCCATGAATACAACTGGTCTGATTTGTCACGATAGCCACGAAATATCAACTGAATAACCAAGAAAAGAAAATAAACATGCAATTTGGGGTTGACGGTCAGCCTGTCTATTTGGTATTCATTTGTTAACCAAGTTTGTGGATATATTTCAATTATGAAAATGCGTTTCTCATCTCTTCTCCTAAGCCTCCTCCTTATCGTGACAAGATCGCGCGGGTAGCTTATGGGTGGGAAACACCACTAAGAATTCAAAAAACCCGCGCAGACTGCGCGGGTTTTTTCTTATACAGGCCAGCGCAAGCGGATGCAGACAACGCCAATAACGGCAGCCAATGAAAGGAAGTAGCAATGAAAGATCAGGTCATCATTTTCGATACCACGTTACGGGACGGTGAACAGGCACTATCCGCCAGCCTAACGGTAAAAGAAAAACTGCAGATCGCTTATGCCCTTGAACGCCTTGGGGTTGACGTTATCGAGGCTGGTTTCCCAGTGTCGTCACCGGGCGATTTCGAGTCGGTCCAGACTATTGCCAAACACATCAAGAACAGCCGGGTCTGTGCCCTATCCCGTGCTGTTGCCAAAGACATTGATGTGGCTGCCGAGTCGCTGAAAGTAGCCGAAGCATTCCGTATCCATACTTTCATCTCGACCTCAACGGTCCACGTACAGGACAAACTGCGCCGCAGCTACGATGACGTGATTGAGATGGGCGTTGCTGCCGTCAAGCGTGCCCGCAACTACACCGACGATGTCGAGTTCTCATGTGAAGATGCCGGCCGTACCCCAATCGACAACCTTTGCCGCATGGTTGAAGCGGCAATCAATGCCGGTGCAACGACCATCAATATTCCAGACACCGTGGGCTATACCTTGCCAAGCGAGTTTGGCGGTATCGTCGGCCAACTGTTCGAGCGCGTACCCAATATCGACAAGGCTATTATCTCGGTGCACTGCCACGACGACCTAGGCATGTCAGTTGCCAACTCGATGGCTGCCGTCCAGGCCGGTGCCCGTCAGGTTGAGGGGACAATCAACGGTATCGGCGAGCGTGCAGGCAACTGTTCGCTGGAAGAGATCGCCATGATCATCAAGACCCGCGCCGAACTACTAGGTGTCCACACCAATATCAAGCACGACGAAATCCACCGTACCAGCAAGATGGTCAGCCAGCTGTGCAACATGCCGGTACAGGCCAACAAGGCAATCGTCGGTGCCAACGCCTTCAGCCACTCTTCCGGTATCCACCAAGATGGTATGCTGAAGAACAAGAACACCTACGAGATCATGACCCCAGAGTCGATTGGTCTTAAGAACCAAGCCCTAAACCTAACATCCCGCTCTGGCCGCGCCGCCGTGAAGAGCCACATGGATACCTTGGGCTACACCGAAAACGAGTACAACCTAGACGAACTATACGCCGACTTCCTGAAACTGGCTGACCGCAAGGGACAGGTCTTCGACTACGATCTGGAAGCCTTGATGCACTTTGCCAACCTGCGCGAAGAAGATGACTTCTTCAAGCTGAACTACCTAAGCGTTCAGTCGGGCAGCGTCATGGCGACCACCAGCATCAAGCTACAATGCGGTGACGAAGAGAAATGCGAAGCCGCTGTCGGTAACGGTCCGGTTGATGCGCTATACCAATGTATCTACCGCCTAACCGGTTACGACATCGTACTGGATAAATTCGACCTTACCGCCAAAGGCGAAGGGGAGGACGGCCTAGGCCAAGCTGACATCATAGCCAACTACAAAGGCCGCAAGTACCACGGTACCGGCTTGGCGACCGACATTGTCGAGGCGTCAGGACAAGCACTACTTCACGTGATCAACAGCATTCATCGCGCCGATCAGATTGCAGAAATTAAACAGAAATCCCAAATGGAGACAGTATAACCATGGCAGGTACATATAAGATTGCCGTTCTACCGGGTGACGGTATTGGCCCAGAAGTAATGCAGCAGGCCCACAAAGTGTTGGATGCTGTACAAGAGAAATTTGGCTTCACCCTAACGTGCAACGAATACGATGTTGGTGGTATTGCCATCGACAACCATGGTTGTCCACTGCCGGAAGCAACACTGAAAGGTTGTGAAGACTCCGATGCGATCCTGTTTGGTTCGGTCGGTGGCCCGAAGTGGGAACACCTTGCGCCGAACGACCAGCCTGAGCGTGGTGCACTGCTACCGCTTCGCAAGCACTTCCAGCTGTTCTGTAACCTGCGCCCGGCACAGATCCACAGTGGCCTGGAAGCCTTCTCGCCACTGCGTGCCGATATCTCCGAGCGCGGCTTCGATATCGTTGTGGTCCGCGAACTAACCGGCGGTATCTACTTCGGCCAGCCGAAAGGCCGTGAAGGCGAAGGTCCGGAAGAGAAAGCGTACGACACCGAAATTTACCACCGCTACGAAATCGAGCGCATCGCCCGCATCGCTTTCGAATCGGCAATGCTACGCAACAAGAACGTATACTCCATCGATAAAGCCAATGTACTGCAGAGCTCTATCCTATGGCGTGAAGTGGTTGAGGAAGTGGCAAAGGACTACCCGGAAGTCGCGCTAAACCACATGTACATCGACAACGCGACCATGCAGTTGATCAAAGACCCGTCGCAGTTCGACGTGATGCTGTGCTCGAACATCTTCGGCGACATCATCTCGGACGAGTGCGCGATGATCACCGGTTCTATGGGTATGCTACCTTCTGCCAGCTTGAACCAAGACAAGTTCGGCATGTACGAGCCAGCAGGCGGCTCGGCACCGGATATCGCGGGCAAGAATATTGCCAACCCAGTCGCACAAATCCTATCTGCAGCCCTGATGCTACGTTACAGCCTGGGTGAAGAGCAGGCGGCACGCGCTATCGAACAAGCGGTATCGCAAGCACTGGAAGCCGGTGAACTCACCGCAGACCTAGCGGGCAACGGCCCGGCACTAAGCACCAGCGAAATGGGCGATAAGATTGCCCAATACGTTCGCCAAGCCTAATCGCAGCAAGGAGCAAACGAGCAATGTCTACAACTAAAGCGCCTCAGACGCTATACGAAAAAATCTACGATGCCCACGTTGCGGTTGCCGCCGAAGGCGAAAACCCGATCCTATATATCGACCGTCACTTGGTACACGAAGTGACGTCACCGCAGGCCTTTGATGGCCTGCGTGAAAAAGGCCGCAAGGTACGCCAGGTCGGCAAAACATTCGCGACCATGGATCACAACGTCTCGACCCAGACCAAGGACATAAAAGCCTCTGGCGAGATGGCCCGTATCCAGATGGAAACCCTTGCCAAGAACTGTGAAGAGTTCGGTGTCACCCTTTACGACCTGAACCACAAATACCAAGGCATCGTCCATGTCATGGGCCCAGAGCTGGGCATTACCCTACCGGGCATGACAATTGTCTGTGGTGACTCGCACACGGCAACCCACGGTGCATTCGGCTCACTGGCCTTCGGTATCGGTACTTCGGAAGTCGAACATGTATTGGCGACCCAGACCCTGAAGCAAGCCCGTGCCAAAACAATGAAAATTGAAGTTAAAGGCAAGGTCGCTGAAGGCATCACCGCCAAAGACATCGTGCTGGCGATCATCGGCAAGACCACTGCAGCCGGTGGTACCGGCCACGTGGTGGAGTTCTGCGGTGAAGCGATCACCGACCTGACCATGGAAGGACGCATGACGGTCTGTAACATGGCTATCGAGCTGGGTGCCAAAGCCGGCCTTATCGCCCCGGACCAAACCACTTTCGACTACATCAAGGATCGTAAATTTTCGCCAGCAGGCGGTGATTTAGAAGCGGCTATCGAATACTGGAAGACACTGAAAACTGACGACGATGCCAAGTTCGATACCGTAGTTACCCTAGAAGCCAAAGACATCAAGCCGCAGGTAACCTGGGGCACTAACCCTGGCCAAGTAATTGCCGTGGACCAACCTATCCCTGCACCAACTGACTTTGCCGATCCGGTCGAGCAAGCGTCTGCAGAAAAAGCATTGGCTTACATGGGCTTGGAAGCGGGTAAAAAACTTTCAGATTTCAACATCGACAAAGTGTTTATCGGCTCTTGCACCAACTCGCGCATCGAAGACATGCGTGCTGCAGCAGCCATTGCCAAAGGCCGCAAGGTTGCTGCCAACGTCCAAGCATTGGTTGTACCGGGTTCGGAGCAAGTTAAAGCCCAGGCTGAGAAAGAAGGGCTGGACAAAATCTTCATCGATGCCGGATTTGAATGGCGCCTACCGGGTTGTTCAATGTGCCTAGCCATGAACAATGACCGCTTGGGCCCAGGTGAGCGCTGCGCATCAACCAGTAACCGTAACTTCGAAGGTCGTCAGGGCCGTGACGGTCGTACTCACCTGGTGAGCCCAGCGATGGCAGCGGCGGCTGCGTGTGCAGGCCACTTTGTTGATATCCGCGAACTAGACAACGTTGCAGTGACGGCTTAAGAGAAGGAACGAGACAATGACAGGATTTAAACAACACACCGGTTTGGTCGTTCCTTTGGATGCCGCCAACGTAGATACCGATGCTATTATCCCCAAGCAGTTTCTGCAGAAAGTGACCCGCACCGGTTTCGGCAAGCACCTATTCCATGACTGGCGCTTCCTCGATGATGCCGGCGAGCAGCCAAATCCAGAGTTTGTGATGAATGCGCCGCGCTATCAGGGTGCCAGCATCTTGCTGGCCCGTGAAAACTTCGGCTGTGGCTCATCCCGTGAACACGCCCCTTGGGCCCTGGCCGATTACGGTATCCAGGTGATGATTGCACCGAGCTTTGCCGATATTTTCTACGGCAACTCGATCAACAACCAGATGGTGCCGGTTCGCCTGACCGAGCAGGAAGTCGATGAGATCTTCCAGTACGTCGAAGCCAGCGAAGGCGCTGAGATCACCGTTGATTTGGAAGCCATGCTGGTAACGGCCAACGGCAAGCATTACAGCTTCGAGATTGACGAGTTCCGCCGCCACTGCCTGCTGAACGGCTTGGACAACATCGGTCTGACCTTGCAGCACGAAGACAAGATTGCCGAATACGAAAGCAAGATCCCGGCGTTCTTGGCCTAACGTTAGAACCGTCTTCGCTAGAAACCGGTAAAAATAACGCCCCAGCCCACTATGGCTGGGGCATTTTTTTGTCTTTTTTGCAATAAACCGGGCTAACAGCAGGTCGTCTAAGCTAAACCCTGTCATCTCTTGGGACCAAGATTAAGGATGTTCTATGCGCTTTTTTGTCAGCCTGCTGTTTCTCATGTTATCGGCCAGCACTTTTGCTGCCCCCAAAGCAGACCTGTGGCCTTACTGGCAGCAATATGCCACTTCCAATTCACAAAAGGTTGATCACAGCCGTTGGCAACGCCTGCTCGATAAATACCTGGTGGTCCAGCCCCAACAAACCTTGTTCCGCTATAACCGGGTATCGGACAGCGACAAGTATGAACTGGACCGTTACCTGCGCGACCTTACCAGGATCAATCCGCACCAACTAGGCCGCAACGAACAGTTTGCTTATTGGGTTAACCTCTACAATGCCCAAACAGTCAAATTGATCCTCGATGAATATCCGGTATCTTCGATTACCAAACTCGGTGGTATCTTCAGCTTTGGCCCCTGGGATGAGCAAGTACTTACCATTAACGGAAAATCGCTATCTCTCAATGATATCGAGCACCGGATTTTGCGCCCGATTTGGCGCGATCCGCGCATTCACTATGTCGTCAACTGTGCCAGCCTGGGTTGCCCGGACCTCCAGCCCGAGGCCTTCACTGCCAGCAACACCGAACGCTTGCTGGAAAAATCAGCCACTCGATTTATCAATAGCCGCAAAGGCGTTAACCCCCAAGGCAGCAAAACCCAGCTCTCGTCGATTTATGAATGGTATGGCAGCGACTTCGGCAACCAGTCACAACTGCAAAAACACATCAACCAATACCGCCAAGGAGCATCAATTACACTTGGCAATGTCAGCTATGATTACAACTGGTCGCTCAATGAAGCCAAATAGCCAGACCGGTATTATGGCTTCATCCAGGGGGCAGTTAGCATAATAGTGCCTTCCTGCTGGCAACCTGTACCCCGTCACATTACAATAACAAGCGTTCTCATTGGGGAGCGCTTGTCTTTGGCCAAATTAGGCCTTGTTACAAGCTGCTGAGATTGCTGCGGCAAGACCCACAGAACCTGATCCAGTTAGTACTGGCGTAGGAATTGAGTTCGCCACGGTAAGCCTTCTTATCTCGCAAAGCCGGCATGATGCCTGCCTTCTGCTCAACCCTGTGCCGCTCGTACGATTATTTTTCCTCTTGCCGGACGCAAGAGCATCAGGAGCGCATAGTGAAAAAATTACTCCCACTTGTTACTTTGGCCGCCATGCCGACACTGGCTGCGGACAACACCTTAACGGTTTACACCTACAGCTCATTCGCCTCTGACTGGGGGCCGGGGCCGGCCATCGAGAAAGCGTTTGAAGCGCAGTGTGAGTGTGATTTGGAGTTCGTGGCGTTGGATGACGGTGTATCCATCCTCAACCGCATCCGTCTTGAGGGCAAGAATACCAAAGCCGATGTGTTACTCGGACTTGATAACAACTTGCTCGACGAAGCTAAGAAAACTGGCTTGCTATCCGAGCACCAGGTGGACACCAGCGAACTCACCTTGCCAAACGGCTGGAGCGATGCCACTTTCGTGCCTTACGACTACGGCTATTTTGCCTTTGTCTATGACAGCACCAAGCTTGAGAATCCGCCGAAAAGCTTGGATGAGTTGGTCAACCGTGATGATCTCTCTATCATCTACCAAGACCCACGCACCTCTACGCCGGGCCAAGGCTTGATGCTGTGGATGAAGTCAGTGTACGGTGACAAGGCAGCACAAGCCTGGCAGCAACTGGCTGACAAGACGGTTACCGTCACCAAAGGTTGGTCTGAGGCCTACAGCATGTTCCTCAAAGGCGAGTCAGATATGGTACTTTCATACACCACCTCACCCGCCTATCACCTGATCGCCGAGCAGGATGACAAATACAAAGCCGCCGATTTTAGCGAAGGCCACTACATGCAGGTCGAAGTAGCGGCAAAACTGAAAAACAGCCCGAACCAAGCACTGGCTGACAAGTTCCTTGCCTTTATCCTAACGCCCGAATTTCAGTCAGTGATCCCAACCGGTAACTGGATGTATCCAGTAACGGATGTCGCCCAGCCAGCCGAGTTCAAGTTACTGACCCTACCGGGTAAATCCCTTGAATTTTCGGCCGAGGATGTTGCCAAGCAACGCCGTAGCTGGGTACGTGAGTGGCAACAGGCATTGACCAAGTAGTAGGCACTCACTTTTGAACACACGCAACACCCAACTGATGCCCGGCCTCATTACCGCCGGGCTTATTCTGTGCCTGGTGATCAGCGCCCTTGCCGCATTGGTCAATGAAGCCAGTACGCTCGATATCGCTTCGCTGTGGAGCGACCCCTACCTGCGCCATATTACTGGTTTTTCCTTTATCCAGGCCTTGCTCTCGACTCTGCTGAGTACCTTACCGGCCATTCCCGTCGCCTACGCACTGTCGCGACGGCAGTTTCCGGGGAAAGCCTTGCTGATGCGGATCTTTGCCATGACCTTGGTATTACCGGTTCTGGTCGCGGTATTCGGCCTATTGGCTATCTACGGTAACAACGGTGTACTGAGCAGCTTTCTGGCGAAGCTAGGGTGGCAGGGCAGTTTTTCCCTCTATGGCCTACAGGGGATCTTGTTGGCCCATGTCTTCCTCAACCTTCCATTGGCAGCGCGACTGTTTGTCCAAAGCCTTGAGGGGATCCCTTTTGAGCAGCACCAACTGGCTACCCACCTTGGCATGTCGAGCTGGCACACCTTTCGTTTTGTCGCCTGGCCGAGGATACGCCAGCAGCTCCCCCACGTCGTAGGGCTCGTCTTTATGCTGTGCTTTACCAGTTTTGCCGTCATCATGGCACTGGGTGGCGGCCCCAAAGCGACAACCATTGAGCTGGCCATCTACCAAGCGCTGCGTTACGACTTTGATCTTGCAGGTGGTGCTATCCTTGCCCTATGGCAGATGCTGCTGTGCTGTAGCCTTGTCTTGCTGAGCCAACGTTTTGCCAAACCCCTGGCCACCTCGAGCCAATCTGTCGCCAACCTGCGCCAGAGCCAGTTCGATTCATTCGCCAGCCGTTGCTGGGACTGGGTATGGATAGGCCTTGCCCTGTTATTGGTGCTTCCCCCCCTGCTTGCGGTCTGCCTTGCGGGCTTCAATAGCCAAACCCTTGCATCACTGGGCAACCCCGGCCTCTGGCAGGCCGTGTTCAATTCACTGCAAATCGCAAGTATTGCTTGTGTGCTGGCCTTAGCTGGCGGCGTGGCGATACTGCTCACCAGTCGGCAATGGCGCCTCCAACATCGCCGTTGGCAGGCCGATGGGCTGGACCTGATTGGCACTATTATCCTGGTCACCCCGGGGTTAGTCCTAAGTACCGGTATCTTCTTATTACTGCGCCAGTTTACCGACGCCTTTGCCGCCGCTTTCTGGGTGGTGGTTGCGGTCAATGCCCTGATGGCCCTGCCGTATGTACTCAAGACCCTGAGCCAGCCAATGCTCCATGTTGCCCAGCAATACGAGCCCTTGTGCCAGAGCCTCGGCATGACCGGGCTATCACGGCTTATGCTGGTAGAGTGGCGAGCCTTGAAAAAGCCCTTTGCCCAATCCTTGGCCATCGGCTTTGTACTGTCACTCGGCGATTTGGGGGCTATCGCACTGTTTGGTAGCCAAGACTTCCAAACCCTGCCGCTCTACCTGTTCCAACTGCTCGGCAGCTACCAAATGGACGCTGCTGCAGTAGCAGCCCTGATCCTGCTCACTCTTAGCCTAGGCTTATTCTCCTTGGTTGAAAAACTGATCATCCGGAATCCATAATGCTTAATCTGCAGCAATTACAACATTGCTTCCACCATCCGAAGCAACCCGGCCAATCGACCCAGCTTTGCTTTGACCTCAGCGTTGAGGCCGGGGATATCGTCGCCCTCGTCGGCCCAAGCGGGGCCGGAAAAAGCACCCTGCTTGCCATGGTTGCCGGCTTCCTTACCCCAGATAGTGGCACGCTCACGGTTAATGGTCAGCCAATCTGCCAACTGCACCCGGCCAACCGCCCGCTCTCTATCTTGTTTCAGGAGCACAATTTGTTTCCGCACCTGAGTGTTTATGAAAACATTGCCCTCGGTTTGAGCCCGGCGTTGAAACTGAACGACGAACAAAAAGAGCACGTAGTAGTTGCAGCGGCAAAAGTGGGATTACAAAACTACCTGGAGCGGTTGCCGGAGCAACTATCCGGCGGCCAGCGCCAGCGGGTAGCATTGGCACGCTGCCTGATCCGCCAGCGCCCATTACTGCTGCTCGACGAACCCTTCTCTGCACTTGACCCAGCATTAAGGAAAGAGATGCTAGAACTGGTCAGAAAGCTTGCCAGGGAGCAGAACACCACAGTACTGATGGTCACCCACAGTCCGGAAGATGCGCTGAAAATTGCCGATAAGTGTGCCTTTATTTATCAAGGCACAGTGAAGGTCTTCGGGCCTTGCCAAGACGTATTAGCCTCACCAAGCGATCCCGCCCTTAAGCGCTATCTTGGCGACTAATACCCCCAGTAATAATTGAAAAGCGAGCCAACCGGCTCGCTTTTGCAAATAGGGAAAGATACAGAACCTATATGGCTATAGGTTTTCCTCGGCAAACTCAGCCAGGCGGCTGCGGACAACGCCATTGAGATAAATGTTGGCACTGCCTTCGAAATTCTTGAAACGCTCGACGATATAGGTCAAGCCCGACGTCACAGGAGACAGGTAACTGGAGTCAATCTGGGCCAGGTTACCCGAACAAACTAGCTTGGTGCCCTCCCCACAACGGGTGATGATGGTTTTAATCTGGGAGGCGGTGAGGTTCTGGCACTCATCCAGCAATACAAATGCATTTTGGATAGAACGCCCGCGCATAAAGTTAATTGATTTAAATTGAATATTGGCCTTGTCGAAGATGTACTTCATCGATCCGTCGGTACACACATCGTTTTTGTGTAATGCCTCCATAGTATCGGTCACCGCAGCGAGCCAAGGCATCATCTTCTCCTCCTCGGTACCCGGTAGGAAACCGATAGACTCTGCGATTTCTGGGGTATTTCGGGTCACGATGATCTTGTCATACATGCCTTTTTCGATCACTTGCTCCAATGCCGCCGCCATGGCCAGGATGGTTTTACCACACCCGGCAGGCCCGGTTAGGATCACCAGGTCAATCTTCGGATCCATAAGGGCATCGAGAGCCATTCCCTGGTAGATATTTTTCGGGTGGATCCCCCATGCCTGTTTGCTCAGCAACCGTTCATGTCCGATGTCTTTCATGGTTAGGGTTTCCCCATCAATAGACTGGACCCGACCGGCAAAATCACTATCCTCATCAATTAAGTACTGGTTGATAAACGGTGCCTCAAACAATTCTGAAGGCAGGGTATGGACAGTCGAGCGACCTTTTTTCTCCGAATAACACTCACCGACACGTTCCCAGAAGTTTCCACTGAATTGGTAGAACCCTTTGGTCAGCATTTTGACATCATCAATCAACTGATCGGAACGGTAGTCATCGACATAATAGACACCGGCCCCTTTGGCGCGCAGCCGCATATTGATGTCTTTCGTGATCAGCACCACGTCACGCGGCGCATAATGGGACTGGAGAAATAACACGCCATTGAGGATACGGTTGTCTCCTGCCTTGTCAGCAAAAGCGTGGACCGTTTCAGTCACCTCATAATCAGCAAAAATAGAAACCTTACCTAACTCACCTCCTTGTGGGCTTAGCGGGATCCCCTCGGCAATTTGCTCAGGGGTGGCATCGCGGAAAATATCTTCCAAGGCTCGGATAGCAACACGGGCATCACGTGACACATCACGTTTGCTGTCCTTGATACGATCGAGCTCTTCAAGCACCGTCATCGGGATGACGACATCATGCTCTTTGAAAGAATAAACAGCGAGGGGTTCATGAAGTAGTATATTGGTGTCGAGAACGAAAACTTTCCTACCAACTTCATCCATAGGTACCTCCTTGGTAACAAAACGGTGGTTGTCCCACCTGAGTATTTCCTGTGCCCGAATTAACGGGGTAGTTACTATTAAAGACCGGAGATAATTAAATAAATGTGACAGTTACAGTTTGGTACTTTCTTGTCATATTGACCGTGACCTTGCTCACGGCATGCAGTAACATTACTCCCCTTTTTTACCGGTGCGATTACTGGCTACACTTATATACCAATACGCGCTGCCAATGGCAGGTGATGGATACCATCTAGTACGTATTACTTTGAGTGTAGTTCAAAAATGCAGGCGCATCGGCTTCGCATTTTCCTTGATTTCAAATAATTAGAAGGTTTTAACCACTATGCCATTTGCTTTGGGTCAACGTTGGATCAGTGATACTGAAAGTGATCTGGGTCTAGGTACGGTCGTGGCTGTCGATGCCAGGACCGTGACTCTAATGTTCTCTGCCAGTGAAGAGAACCGCCTTTATGCTCGCAACGACGCTCCAGTGACCCGTGTAATGTTCAATGTCGGTGATGTGGTTGAAAGCCATGACGGCTGGTCGCTCAAGGTCGAGCAGGTCGATGAAACCGGCGGCGTCTTTACCTATATCGGTACCCGTACCGATACCGGCGAGGAGCATGTCGCACTGCGCGAAATTTTCCTCAGCAACCAAATCCGCTTCAACAAACCGCAAGACAAGATGTTTGCCGGTCAGATTGACCGTATGGACCGCTTTGCGTTGCGCTACCGTGCCCTGAAAAACCAGTACGAGCAGCACAAGAGCCCACTACGCGGTCTATGCGGTATGCGTGCCGGCTTGATCCCGCACCAACTTTATATCGCCCATGAAGTCGGTCGCCGTTACGCACCGCGCGTTCTGCTTGCCGATGAAGTTGGCCTCGGTAAGACTATCGAAGCCGGTATGATCATCCACCAGCAAGTTCTGTCTGGCCGTGCCGAGCGTATCCTGATCTTGGTACCTGAGACGCTGCAGCACCAGTGGCTGGTCGAGATGATGCGCCGTTTCAACCTACACTTCTCGATTTTCGACGAAGAGCGTTGTGTCGAGGCATTTGCAGATTCTGCCAACCCCTTCGACACCGCCCAGTACGTGCTGTGTTCGCTGGACTTCCTGCGCAAGAGCCGCCGCCGTTTCGAACAGGCACTGGATGCTGATTGGGACCTGTTGGTTGTCGACGAAGCTCACCACCTTGAGTGGAGCGAAGACAAGCCGAGCCGCCAGTACCAGGTAGTGGAAGAGCTTGCCGAAAAAGCACCGGGCGTATTGCTGCTTACTGCAACCCCAGAGCAATTAGGCCATGAAAGCCACTTTGCCCGCCTGCGCCTGCTTGACCCAGATCGCTTCTACGATTACGAAGCCTTTGTCGAAGAAGAGCGCCAGTACGCTCCGGTTGCCGATGCGGTCTCGCGCCTGCTCTCTGGCGAAAAACTGGATGACGATGCCAAGAACACCTTGGTTGAGCTACTGCCAGAGCAGGATATCGAGCCGATGCTACGTATTATCGAAGCCGGTGACATCGACCCAGAGCAACAGCAAACCGTTCGCCACGAGCTTATCGACAACCTGATGGACCGTCACGGTACCGGTCGCGTATTGTTCCGTAACACCCGTGCAGCGATCAAAGGTTTCCCGCAGCGACACCTCAATATGTACCCGCTGGCACTACCAACCCAGTACCAAACCGCAATGCGTGTTGCCGGAATGATGGGTGGCAAGATGAGCGTGGAGCAAAAAGCCTTCAAGCTGCTGTATCCGGAAGATATCTACCAGGAATTCGAAGGCGACTCTGCCACCTGGTGGCAGTTCGACCCACGCGTCAACTGGTTGCTGGATATGCTAAAAGCCAACCGCCAGGAAAAAGTGCTGGTGATCTGCTCTCGTGCCCAAACCGCGCTTATCCTTGAGCAAGCCCTGCGTGAACGTGAGGGGATCCGTGCCACCGTGTTCCACGAAGGCATGTCGATCATCGAGCGTGACAAGGCGGCAGCTTACTTCGCCCAGGAAGAAGACGGTGCCCAGGTTCTGCTGTGTTCTGAAATTGGCTCTGAAGGGCGCAACTTCCAGTTTGCCAACCAGTTGGTGATGTTCGACCTGCCAAACAACCCGGATCTGCTGGAACAACGTATCGGCCGCCTTGACCGTATCGGCCAGAAACGTGATATCGAAATTCATGTCCCGCACCTTCAGGGCACCTCGCAAGCCCTGCTGGCTCGCTGGTACAACGAAGGCCTTAACGCCTTTGAAGAAACCTGTCCGACCGGCCGTGCTGTGTACGATGCCTTCAGCAGCAATTTGCTGGAACTACTGGCCAGTGACAAACCTGATGGCGAGCAACTCGATGAACTCATCGAACAAAGTGCAGCAATGCACAATGAGCTCAAGGGCAAGTTGGAGCAAGGCCGTGACCGCCTGCTGGAAATCCATTCCAACGGCGGCGCTGATGCGCAGCAGTTGGTTGAAGAGATCAGCGGTAAAGATGGCGATACCAACCTGGTAACCTTTGCCCTTGGCCTGTTTGACACTATTGGCCTTAACCAGGACGACAAAGGCGAAAACGCCATCGTGGTGACACCATCGGAGCACATGATGGTCGCGAGCTACCCTGGCCTACCTTACGACGGTTGTACCATCACATTCGACCGTGACACCGCACTGTCACGTGAAGATCTGCACTTCATCAGTTGGGAACACCCGATGATCCAGGGTGGTATTGACCTGCTACTGTCCGAAGGCGTAGGTACCACAGCGGTATCACTGCTGAAGAACAAGGCGCTACCAGCCGGTACCCTGCTGCTGGAACTCGTTTATGTAGTGGATGCGCAGGCACCGAAGCAATCGGGTATCGGCCGCTTCCTGCCAAAAACACCAATTCGTATCCTACTTGATGCCAAAGGCAACAACCTGTCGGCCAAAGTAGAATTCGAAGGCTTCAACCGCCAATTGAGCCCGGTCAACCGCCACCTTGGCAGCAAACTGGTTAACTCGGTGCAGAAAGACATTCACACCTTGATCGAAAGCGCCGAGCAAGTGGTATCCAGTGAACTGGTGACTATCCGTGATGCAGCCCAAGCCGAAATGGAAGCAACACTGCGTGCTGAGCTTGATCGCCTGCAGGCACTGAAAGCGGTGAACCCAAATATCCGTGATGACGAACTAGAGCTAATAGAAAACCAAATCGAAGAGCTGACAGGCTACATCGCCAAAGCGCAAATCCAACTGGACTCACTGCGTTTGATTGTCGTTAGCCACGGCTAAACTAACCTTACCGTCACTGCCAACCAAGCCGCCTTTTCGGGCGGCTTTTTTACACCCACAGATTTACTATCAAGGATATTGCCTTATTGGCAATTGTTGATATTATCGCCGCCTTCCCGTTTCACGGACCTTTTCGCAGATCAAAGCTATGAGCACACTGCCAGAAATAGACTATAACCCACCCAAGGATCCTTGGCTGGATATCCTTTATCAGGACGAAGACATTATTGCGGTGAACAAGCCATCGGGCATGCTCTCTAACCCTGGCCGTGACCCAGCCTTTTATGACAGCATCTGGTCACGAGTCCGGGCCGATTATCCCGATTCGCACCTGATCCACCGCCTTGATATGGCAACCTCTGGACTCATTATCCTCGCCCTCAACAAGCAGGCTGAGCGCAACCTCAAAATCCAGTTTCAGGAGCGCCGAACCGAAAAGGTTTATTACGCCCGGGCATTTGGGGAAATAGCCTTGGATAACGGTACTGTCGACCTACCGCTGATCTGCGATTGGCCGAACCGGCCAAAGCAAAAAGTCTGCTTTGACGATGGCAAGCCTTCGGTCACCCATTATCAGGTGCTTGAGAGAAGTGAAAACACCAGCTTAGTGCGCCTGCGTCCCATCACAGGCCGCTCGCATCAGTTGCGGGTTCACCTGCTCGCCCTGGGTCATCCTATTCTCGGTGATGGCTTCTATGCCCACCCAGAGGCCAAGGCGATGGCACCGCGCCTGCAACTCCATGCCGCAGAGCTGAGTTTCTTCCATCCGCGCAGTGGTGAACCGATGCACCTGTTTGCGCCTTGTGAGTTCTTTACCAGCGCACTACAAAAGACCCTACCGGATCACTATTCCAAGCCTTAGGGCTTGAGTTGGCTGTCGAGGATAGTGTGTACTGGTCACACTATCCTCGAACCAATATTGACAGCCATGGAACAGATTGTTTTTCTCGACCGCGACACGATACCGGCCCATATCACCATTCCTTCCCCTAGCTTTGAACACCAATGGGCAGAGTATCCATCCACCAGCCCCGAGCAAGTTCTCGAAAGATTGGAAAATGCGACGATTGCCATCACCAACAAAGTCGTCCTTGATGCAGGCACCTTGGCAAAATTACCCAAACTCAGAATGATTGCTATTGCCGCCACCGGTACCAACAATGTCGACCTCACCTACTGCCGGGAGTATGGCATCACAGTGAGCAATATCCGTGGTTACGCGGTGGATTCAGTACCTGAACATGCCATTGCCATGATGTTTGCCCTGCGGCGCAACCTGCTAGGCTACCATCAGGATATCCAGCAAGGCGTATGGCAAGAGAAGAAGCAGTTTTGTTTTTTCACCCACCCAATCAATGATATCCGCGGGGCAACACTAGGGCTTATTGGCAGCGGTGGTTTGGGACAGGCAATGGCAACACTAGGCCGCGCACTGGGAATGAAAGTCATCTTTGCCGAGAGAAAAGGCGCTGGGACCTGCCGCGAGGGCTACCTGCCATTCAATGAAGTCCTGGCACAGGCCGATGTGCTGAGCCTGCACTGCCCACTGACAAGCGAGACACACAACCTGATTGGCAGTGACGAACTGGCACAAATGAAAGATAGCGCAATAGTGATCAACACCGGCCGCGGTGGCTTGGTCAACGAACAGGCCCTGGTCGATGCCCTGCGCAGCGGCGACATCGCCGGCGCCGGGTGCGACGTATTTACTGAAGAGCCAGCCGGCGGTGACAGCCCGCTAATTGCCAATAGCGACTTGCCTAACCTACTGCTCACCCCGCATGTAGCCTGGGGTTCGGACAGTGCCATCCAAACCCTCGCCAACCAACTCATCGACAATATCAATGCGTTTGCGGCAGGTGAGCCGAAGAACGTCGTTTAGGGGCTCGGGAGCAAAATAACAAAAAACCCACACAGTCAACTGTGTGGGTTTTGCTTTTCCTCAAGCCCCGGGCCCGCTTTTCCTGGGACCAAGTCCCTACTTAAACCCCTTCTCCTTGCGGATCAGATCATAAGCGGCCTGAAGCTCCTGTGTCTTCTGCTTGGCCAGCTCCATCATCTCCGGCGGTAGGCCTTTGGCAGCTAGCTTGTCCGGATGGTGTTCGTTCATCTGCTTGCGATAAGCACGTTTGAGCTCTTGTGCAGAAGCTGTTTCCGGCACCCCAATCAACTCAAATGCATCAGCCAACTGGTCTTTGGTCGGTGCTTGTCGGAAACCACCACCCTGTTGCTGGTACTGCTGGTGGAACCCACCTTGCTGGAAACGGAACGCGGCCTCTTGCATATGCAGTCGCTGCTCCAACTGCTGGGCAGAAAAGCCCAGGATACGCGCGATCACGTGCAGTAATTTGCGCTCGCTAGGGTGTAGCGAGCCATCTGCAAAGGCCGCCTGAATCTGCAGTTCAAGGAAAAACTGCAACAGATCTGCTCTACCAGCACTTCCTTGGCGAACCCGCATTAGGGTCTCTTCAAGCGGAAAATGCTCTTCCTTACCTTCACGGAACGCTTCTTGGGCTTGACGGCGGGACTCGCCCTGCAAGCCCATTCGATCCATATACACGCTGGCTACACGTATCTCTTCTTCGGTGACCCGCCCTTTGGCTTTTGCCACATGCCCCATCACCGCAAACGCGGCATAGAAAAAGGCAGCTTGATTCTCTGCTGAGCTCTGCCCACCGGAAAAACCGCCAAATCCTCCACCGTAATAAATTTTTGCACGTGCTTTATCGAACTTATGGCCCAAAAAGAGACCTAACAACAAACCAAACGGCCCGCCAAGGAGGAAGCCAAAAAATGCCCCAAGTATTTTGCCCCAAACCTGCATTCGCTACTCTCTGGTAATTTGCTAAATTTAGAAATATTTCCCATGCATTACACCCGATAGCAAAAGCCAAAAAATGAGCCAAAAGATGCCGTCGGATAGAATTTGCATTATCATAGCTGGCATTTACTGGGAAAGCTTGTCAAAACCCAGTCAACAATAACAAATGCGCTAAAAACTTTATTACAGGAACGTTTAGTTAGATGTCATCTACTTCCCGCAGCTTACTGGCGACCATGATCAGCCTGGCACTTTTCGGCCCGACGGTGGCTTACGCAAACCAAGCCGCCCCAGAGAAAGCCAATGGCGACTCTGCGGTCAGTGATGGAACTGACGAACTGGCCATGGTGCGTGGTACGTGTATTGCTCCAGAGCAAATGCCGGCCGATCCTAATAACGAACCCATCAAAGTCACCGCCGACCAAGCAGAAGCCCTGAATAACCAAAGTGTTACCTACACCGGTGATGTCATAGTCCGTCAGGGAAACCGAACCGTTGTCGCTGATGTTGCGACCCTTGAGCAGCCATCAAATAATGTGACGGCCGAAGGTAACGTCTACTTCCATGACGGTACCATTGAGGTTTACTCCGATCGTATCCAGAGTAATTTGGATACCGAAGACTCACAGATGGACAATGCGGTCTATAACATGACCTGTGAAGCTGGTCGCGGGGAAGCTGAGCGTGTGACCAAAAACGGGATTTCTTACTACCGCTTGAAAAACGGTACGTATACGACATGTCCACCGGGTGACAAGAGCTGGCAATTTTCAGCTTCCAGTATCGAGCGCGAAGCAGACTCCCCCTTTGCCGACCTCTACAATGCCCGTTTCGAAGTGGCCGATGTGCCAGTATTCTATATGCCGTACCTTAGGGTACCCGTTGGTGATGAGCGCCTGACAGGTTTCCTGTACCCTTCTGTCAGCTACGGTTCCCGTGATGGTTTCGAGCTTGAAACCCCTTTCTACTGGAACATCGCGCCCAACTACGACATGACCATTACGCCGAAGTACATGAGCAACCGGGGTTTGCAGCTCAACTCCAAGTTCCGCTACTTAACCGAACTCGGCACGGGCCAATTGGAAGGGGAGTATCTTGGCAACGACAAAGAAGCATCAGCCGGTGATAGGGACACCCGCTGGGGCTTTAACTGGACCCATAACGGCCGATATAACCAGCACTGGTTGTTCGAGGTAGACTACAGCAAGGTCAGCGACCCAACTTACTTTGAAGATATCGATTCCAGCATAGGTAACCGTGAAGACAGTAACCTGCTGCAAACCGGTTCTGTGTCCTACCGCGATACCTACTGGGATTCAACATTGCGCGTCAGGAACTTCCAACCACTGACGACAACCGGACTGTCCTCAAACTACCGCTTGATGCCACAGGTCGAAGTCAACTACTACCGGGATGACATGCCCTATGGGCTAGACTTCCACCTTAACAGCCATGTAAGCCGGTTTGAAAATGATGATTCCTCAAAGCCTGAAGCAGACAGGGTACACCTTGAGCCAACCCTGACCTTGCCATATGCCACCCCATGGTGGTCGGTGACCAGCGAAGCCAAGCTGATGTATACCTATTACAATCAGGATTTTGACCCTGGCACAAACCCTGAACTGTCAGAAACGGCCTCTCGCACAGTACCGAGTATCCGTATCCACAGTGGGCTATACCTCGAGCGAGATACCCTGATATGGGGCGATAGCTATACTCAGAGTTTAGAGCCTCAGATTCAGTACCTGTATGTCAGAGACGTTGAACAAGACGATATCTTCGCGTCCTACGATACCACCTTGATGCAAACCGATTACTACGGCTTATTCCGCGACAAACGCTATTCCAGTGTTGACCGTATTGCCGCGGCTAACCAGTTTACTGTCGGGGCCTCGACCCGTTACTTTGACAGCAACTTTGTTGAACGCTTCAACTTATCTGTTGGCCAGATATTCTATATCAATGATTCAGGCCGCAACCTAGATACAAGTGACGAAACCAGCCCTAACTACTCAGCCACTGCCCTGGAGTCAGATTTCAATTACGATGACTGGCTATTCTTCCACGGCGGTTTGCAGTACGACGCCAGTAAAAAAGATCTCCAGTTTGCCAACGGGGCAATTGAGTACCGTGAAGGTGGCACTTATAGCCAACTTAACTATCGCTACATTTCCAAAGAGTACCTGTTGGAAAATATTCAGGACCCTGACAGCCTAAACAGCTACACAGAGGATGGTATTTCGCAGCTTGGCTTTTCGACGGGGTTTCCTATCTATGATGGGGTCACCCTTACCGGTGATTATTATCACGACCTGACCGAAAACCAAATGCTGGAAGGACAAATCAGCCTCAACTTCCGTACAGCTTGCTGGATGATCAGCCTTGGCTATAACGAATACCTGAAAACAAGGGCGAATGTAACGAGTAGCCCTGCTGAATATGAACAAAACTTCAGTATCTCATTCAGCTTGCTGGGCTTAGCGGGTGTTCCGGCAATTGGCTCTTCAAGTGGCAGTGGTAACGCCATTAGCTACGGCCGTCCTTTCTACCTTAATAATTAATAGATGGAAGGGGCAGCCCTTCCAGCCAAGATTTAACGCGCTTTGCGCCAGATGGAAACAGATTATGAAAAATTGGAAGTCTAGCTTGCTCGGTATTGCACTACTGGGCCTTTCTGCCGGCACCGTTGCCGCCCCCCAAGAGCTCAATCGTATTGTTACGATCGTCAACGACAGCGTGATCCTACAGAGCGACGTCGACGCCATGCTAAAAACGGTCCGTATGAATGCCGCTGGGCAAAACCAGCCTCTGCCGCCGGATGATGTGCTGATCAGCCAGATCATGGACCAATTGGTCATGGAGACCCTGCAACTCCAGCAAGCTGCACAGTTCGGGATCCGGATTGACGACAACCGCCTTGATCAGGCGATCAATCAGATGGCTGCCGAGCAACAGATGACCGTTGGCCAATTGCAGCAGATGCTGACAGCCAATGGCATCAGCTTCTCGATTTTCCGTGAGCAAATGCGCCGCGACATGACAGCGAGCGAAGCCCGTACCATCCAGGTCCGCCGCCGGATCAACATCTTGCCGCAGGAAG
This sequence comes from Photobacterium sp. BZF1, assembly GCF_014349205.1. Lineage (NCBI taxonomy): Bacteria > Pseudomonadati > Pseudomonadota > Gammaproteobacteria > Vibrionales > Vibrionaceae > Photobacterium > Photobacterium sp. BZF1. The sequence goes on along the minus strand of NZ_JACSOF010000013.1, from coordinate 44,188 downwards.
TGGAAACCCTAGCAGACCAACTCAGCCAGCAAGAGCAGCAAGGCGTTCGCTACAACATCAGCCACATCCAGTTGCGTGTTGAAGAAGGGGCAAGCTCTGTCGAGCGTGACGAAGTCGCCAAGGAAGCCCAGCAACTGGTCAATGAGCTAAAAGACGGTGCTGACTTTGCCAACTTAGCTTACAGCTACTCAAAAGGGCCAAAAGCATTACAAGGCGGTGAGTGGGGCTGGATGCGCAAAGAAGAAATGCCAACCATCTTTGCCGACCAAATCCAATCTCAGGGTACCGGTGCCATTGTCGGGCCTTTCCGCAGCGGTGTGGGTTACCACATCCTAAAAATCAATCAGGTTGATGGCCTAGAAACGGTATCGGTTACTGAAGTTAACGCCCGTCATATTTTGGTGACAACTTCGGTTATCCTCAGCGATGAAGGTGCCAAAGAGCAACTAGAGCAGGCCCGCCGCTCTATTTTGGCCGGTGAACGCAGCTTTGCAGATGCCGCCCAGGCACTAAGTGCCGATCCGGGCTCTGCCGCAAACGGTGGTGAACTGGGCTGGCAGACACCAGATCTGTATGTTCCTGAGTTCAAGGAAAAAGTAGAGACACTGCCAGAAGGTATGATCAGCGAACCATTCAAGACGGTACATGGCTGGCATATTGTTGAAGTTCTCGACCGCCGCGATGTCGACCGTACCGATGCCGCTGTGAAGAACCGTGCCTACCGCATCCTGTTCAGCCGTAAATTCAACGAAGAAGCTCAGGCCTGGTTGCAGGAACTGCGTGCTGAAGCCTTTATCGAACAACCGGAACGTGCCGATGACCAAGGTTAAACGTATTGCTATCACCCCGGGCGAGCCTGCTGGTATTGGCCCGGATTTGGTGCTTGCCCTTGCCCAACAGGACTGGCCGCACCAACTTGTTATTTGTGCTAACGCCCAGCTTATGGTAGAACGTGCAGCCCAACTCGGGTTGCCGTTGGCTGTCAAAGCCTATGACCCTAGTCAAGTTGCCGAGCCTCACCAGGCTGGCACCTTGGTCATTGCCGATCTCCCTCTGGCAGCCACTGTGGAGGCCGGCACGCTCAACGAGCAAAACGGCCACTATGTACTCCATACTCTGGAACGGGCAGCTGAAGGGTGTATGAACGGTGAGTTTGCCGCCGTCGTTACCGGCCCGGTCCATAAAGGGGTTATCAACCGAGCTGGGGTATCATTCAGCGGGCATACCGAGTTTTTTGCCCAGCAATCCAATACAGCCCAGGTCGTTATGATGCTGGCTACCGAAGGGTTGCGGGTGGCTTTGGTGACAACCCATATCCCTTTGTCATGTGTATCAAAGGCCGTCACCGAAGAGCGGCTACAGCAGGTTATTCGTATCCTGCATGCTGATCTTGTCAGCAAGTTTGGCATCGCTGAACCTAAAATTTATATCTGTGGTTTAAACCCACACGCTGGCGAAGATGGTTGCCTGGGCACCGAGGAGATCGATGTGATCAGCCCGGCCCTGGAACAACTCCGCCAACAGGAAGGTATGGATCTGATTGGCCCACTGCCAGCAGATACTATCTTCCAAGAAAAATATCTGGCCGATGCCGATACGGTACTGGCTATGTATCACGATCAAGGGCTACCAGTGCTGAAATTCAAAGGCTTTGGTAAATCCGTCAACATTACGTTAGGCCTGCCCTTCATCAGAACTTCAGTAGATCATGGTACCGCACTGGAACTCGCCGGTACTGGACAGGCGGACACGGGTAGCCTTTGGACAGCGCTATCACACGCCCTCGAATTGGTAGAAAAACAAGCATGAGCAGCGATCAAGTCCACCTAGGTCACCGCGCCCGAAAGCGCTTTGGCCAGAACTTTTTGAACGACCCTTACATCATTGACGGCATTGTATCTGCCATCAACCCTCGACCGGGCCAAAACCTGGTTGAAATCGGCCCAGGCCTTGGTGCAATCACCGAGCCGGTGGGCAAAATGGTTGACAAGTTTACGGTTATCGAACTTGACCGTGACCTGGCCGAGCGTCTTCGTAACCACCCGGATCTGGCTGACAAGCTGACTATCCACGAAGGTGATGCGATGCGTTTCGACTTCACGCAGCTACTTAAAGAAAACAACAAGCTGCGTATTTTCGGTAACCTACCGTACAACATCTCTACGCCGCTGATCTTCCACCTGCTGTCATTCCACGAGCACGTTGAAGACATGCACTTCATGCTGCAAAAAGAAGTCGTCAACCGCCTGGCAGCGGGCCCAGGTAGTAAGGCTTACGGCCGTTTGACCGTGATGACCCAGTACTACTGCCGTGTCATGCCTGTTCTGGAAGTGCCGCCTGAGTCATTCAAGCCAGCACCTAAGGTTGACTCAGCCGTTGTACGCCTAACGCCATATGAAACCTTGCCACATCCATGTACTAACCTTAAGTGGTTGGACCGTGTTTGCCGTGAAGGCTTCAACCAGCGCCGCAAAACCATCCGCAACTGCTACAAGGCCCTGCTAACAGGCGAACAACTGGAAGCCCTTGGGATCAACCCAAGCATGCGTCCGGAAAACCTGACGCTAGAACAGTTTGTCGGTATGGCAAACTGGCTGGATGCAAACCATACCAAGTAAGCTTGCGTTCGCCAGTGACATTGATAGAACTACCGGCCCGGTTCACCGTGCCGGTAGCTTGCCAAGGAAAGGAAGCATAACAATGACAATGAACGTAACGCCAACCATCAAATGCCGAGTCGTCACCCATTACATAGAAGACCAATCCGAGCCTGACAACCAGCGCTATGTCTTTTCCTACACCATCACCATCGCCAATTTGGGAGCAGGCCAAGCCCAGTTGCTCAGCAGGCGCTGGCTGATCACCGATGCCAACGGCAAAAAGTTGGTCATTGAAGGTGAGGGGGTTGTCGGTGAGCAACCGACTATTCCGGCCAATGAAGAATACACTTACACCAGCGGTACCATCATTGAAACACCACTAGGGGTGATGCAGGGACATTACGTCATGGTCAATGAAAACGGTGACGAGTTTGTCGCCGAGATCTCCCCCTTCCGCTTGTCAGTACCCAACATACTCCACTAAAGGATCACTATGTCGACCTATCTTGTTGGCGATATACAAGGTTGCCTCGATGACTTGCGCCAACTGCTTGATACCGCCGGCTTCAACCCACAGCATGATCAGCTTTGGCTTACCGGCGACCTTGTCGCCCGCGGGCCTCTCTCGCTCGAAACCCTGCGCTTTGTCAAAGATCTGGGCAAACAAGCAACAACGGTACTGGGCAACCACGACCTCCACCTGCTAGCCGTTGCCCAAGGCATAGCCAAAAATAAGCCCAAGGACAAACTGCAACCGATCCTCGATGCGCCGGACCGGGACGAACTCCTCAACTGGTTGCGCCAGCAGCCCCTGCTTGCCGAGCATCCCGAATTCCCGTTTGTCATGACCCATGCAGGGGTACCCGCCTGCTGGAACCTACCTCAGGCAAGGGAACACGCCAGGGAGGTTGAGAACGTGCTCCGGGGTGAGGACTATCTTTGGCTATTAAAGAACATGTACGGCAACGGCCCCGATGCATGGTCGGCAGATCTGCAAGGTATCGAGCGCTACCGCTTTACCATCAATGCCTTTACCCGAATGCGCTTCTGTTATCCGGACGGCAGGCTCGACATGGCGTGCAAACTGTCCCCTGAAAATACATCCGGCAACCAATTGGTTCCTTGGTTTACCCTCAAACGCCCTGAGATGAACAAGAAGATGGTTTTCGGTCACTGGGCAGCCCTTATGGGTTACGAAGATGACCACGTCATAGGACTTGATACAGGCTGCGTATGGGGCAATAGCATGACACTACTTCGCTGGGAAGACGGTGCCCGTTTCGAGCAAGCGTGCCCGGTTCATGCCTGATAGATGGCATTGATAACAAAAGAGGCTTGCCAAACGGCAAGCCTCTTCTTTATCTGGGCGACCACCGGCATTAGCGCTCTAGGATCACAAAACGCATGTCTTGGGCATTTTTCTCATCAGCGGCATAGGATTCGCTATGTACTTCCTGCCAACCTTTGCCCCAGTCCGGGAACTGGGTATCGCCTTCGACCTCAAGGTCAATAAAGGTCAGGTAAAGGCGGTCTGCATCCTCCAAACAAGCTGCATAGATACTGCCGCCGCCAATCACCATTAGCTCCTCGACATTACCAGCAGCTTGCTTGGCTGACTCAAAATCGCTGACGACGGTGATCCCTTCGGCTTGGTAGGCGGCATTTCGGCTGATCACGATATTGTGCCGGCCTGGCAATGGTCGGCCGATGGACTCAAACGTTTTGCGTCCCATCACGACCGGTTTGCCCATTGTCACTTTCTTGAACCAGGCAAAATCGGCCGGTAGGTGCCATGGCATGGCGTTGTCTTTGCCGATGATCCGTGCCTTGGCCATTGCGGCAACCATACTGATCTTCATATTGTCTCCTTCATTCCTGTTGGCAGAGTTATACCACAGGACGGCGACGATAAAACAGCAAGCCGGGCATTGCGAGGCCAATTGCTAGCGATGCGACGATAAAGACCGCCTTGAGCATGTTTTCCACCAACAGCCCCCACAACTCAGGCGTAAAACCACGGTGGTTGATTTCCACCAGGGCAATCATCGCCTTAAAGGCAAACACACCAGGGACCATAGGGATCATCGCCGCAACGGTAAATACCTTGGGGTGGGCGAGAAAGCGGTGTGACCAGTGAACACCAATCATACCAACCAGAGTTGCGGCACTCAGCGTAGCCCACTCAATCGACAGTCCCCAATGCATAAGGGCAAAACGACAGCCATGGCCCAGCGCCCCACCAATCGCACAATACTTCAGTGCCTTCGGCGGCACATTGAACACCAAGGCAAAGCCAACCGCAGGGATGGACGCAAAAAACATATCATTGAGTAGCGCAAGAAAAAAATCGGTCGAGATCATGACAACCACCCCCATACACCTAACACATTCATGGCAGCAACAATCCCCATACTGGTCGAGAGCGTCAGCAAACTGGCCATCGTCCAACGGGCTATCCCCATATTGGAATACCCTTTGACCATATCCGAGATAGCATTGATCAGCGGGAACCCCGGTACCAGCATCAAGACCGAGGATGCCATCGCCAAAAACGGCGCCTCACCGATTTGGTACACCTGCCCAAACCCGGAAATCAAAGTGGTTACAAAAGCGGTCACCCCGAAGTTGAGCAGTGGATTGAAGTGGCAATGGGCGATCTCCTGACGGACGAACATCCCCACCGCCGAGGCAAAAAAGGTCAGCGCAAACACCGGCCAATCGCCACCAGCCAGACGGCTGAACGAGGCACATGACAGGCCTATCATCACGATGACCAAATAACGGTTGTAGCGCATCGGTTTGATCTGTTCGAGACGCTGATGCACCCCGTCGACATCCAGCACGCCCCGCTCGGCCATGATGCATACCCGTTGGATCTCGGTCACCACCTGCATGTTAATCCCACGGTCCTGACACCGTCTGGTGGTCGTAATACAGCGGCCGTCACTCAAGGTCGTCAATACCATGGAACTGGCTGAAAGGGACACCTCGACACTGTCTACCCCCAGCGCCAGCCCCAAGCGCCTGGCGACATCCATCACCAAGGTACTCTCCGCCCCGTGTTGCAACAATCTTTGCCCGGCCAATACCGCTAGCCGTGAAATCTCCCGCTGCACTGGCTCGGCCAGTGCCCCGTTAGGCTCCTCCATCTCTCTCCCCTGCCTGAAATTGTGATCTGAATGATGAATTATCATACAAATTGACAAAAACCAGCTTGATTAGGCACAAAAAAACCGCCCTTGCAGGCGGTTTTTTCAATGTAACGGAGACGACCCGTTATGGCTTGTAGATGATTTCTACGTCGTAATCATCTTCATTCCAATCATCCCAGTCATCATCATCGTCATCACTCTTGTCAGCGTTTTTAATTTGCTGTTCGTGATAATCATCCCACTTGAACTCAACTTTCTTCTCTTCAGGTTCTTCTTCATCGTCTTCGAAGTCGACAGCAGGCATCGATTCGATCTGGCGCATCAGATCATAGGTAAGTTCTTTGGTACCCATACGGTTGAGGGCCGAGATACAGTAATAATCTTCATCCCATGCCAGAGCATCCAAGATCGCTTCAATCTTCTCTTGTGCTTCTTCTTCAGGCATCAAATCAACTTTGTTAAAGACCAACCAACGTGGCTTGTTAGTTAGCTTTTCACTGTATTGGTTAAGCTCATTGATGATGGTAAAGGCATTATCGATCGGATCTGAACCGTCTGCCGGTAGCAGGTCAATCATGTGCAACAGCACGCGGCAGCGCTCAAGGTGCTTCAAGAAGCGAATACCCAAGCCAGCACCGTCAGCAGCCCCTTCAATCAGACCCGGAATATCGGCAACAACAAAACTGCGATCACTATCGACACGAACCACGCCAAGGCTTGGCACAAGAGTCGTAAACGGATAATCCGCCACTTTCGGTTTTGCTGCCGATACAGAGCGGATAAAGGTCGATTTACCCGCATTCGGCAAACCTAGCATACCCACGTCAGCCAACAGCAAAAGCTCTAATCGCAGGTGACGTACCTCACCTTTGGTACCCATGGTTTTCTGTCGTGGTGCACGGTTTACGGAAGATTTGAAACGGGTGTTGCCCAAGCCATGGAAGCCGCCCTTGGCTACCATGATCTTCATACCATGCTGGGTTAAGTCGGCGATCACCTCACCGGTCTCTTCATCGACAGCACGTGTACCCACAGGAACGCTCAATACCTTGTCGGCACCACGTTTACCGGTACAGTTACCACCACGGCCATTTTCGCCACGTTCAGCGGCATAGAATTTTACAAAGCGGTAGTCGATCAGTGTATTGAGGTTTTCATCAGCCAGTAGGTAAACGTCACCGCCGTCACCACCGTCACCACCGTCAGGGCCGCCTTTCGGTACATACTTTTCAGTACGGAAACTAACGGTACCATTACCACCGTCACCAGCATCGGCTCGAATCACCGCTTCATCTACAAACTTCATCTCTTTCTCCGCGCAGTGGCGTTAAAATTCTTCAACCCGGAGCGCTCTGTCCAAGTTGCTATTAACCTATTGTACAACCAAACGTCGTGCTTATCCGACCTTTTGTGGTGCACTATCACGGGCAATACAAGCGCCCTTCATCATTTTCTTTTCAGCAGGCGGTGACCGATAGCACTGAACATCGCACCACCAACGACCACCAACGCACCGACATAACCCCATTGGTTCAAGGCAGCAGGTGCGACGTAGTCAGGCCAGACCAAACTGGCCAGATCCACAAACAAGATCGTGAACAGGGGTGCCAGAGTGATCACCGCACTGACTTGTGATGCCTGCCAGCGAGCCATCGCTTCGGCGAAGGCACCGTAGCCCACCAATGTGTTGAGACAGCAGAAAATCAACATGCCCAGTTGGCGTTGATCCATCAACTGGATCTGGCTTGGTGTCGCTAACGGCATTAAGATCAAGGCACAGATCACATAGATCATTAGCAAGATCTGCGGGGACGAAAACTGTCTCAGCATCCGCTTTTGCGCCAATGCGTAAACAACCCACACCATTGCAGCAGCGACAGCCAGCAATACCCCGGTGGTGTATGCGCTCATACTGGTAAACAGCTCGGCCAGACGTTCATTGAAGAACAGCAGCAAGCCAGACAGCAGCGCTATCACACCCACAACCTGGTGTTTACCCAATGTCTCTTTAAATAGCCAGACACTGGACAGCAGTAGCATCATCGGTGCCAACTGCATGATCACCTGGACCACCGCAGGATTGAGGTAAGACAGCGAGCTGTTGAACAACACGAAGTTACCTGCAAGCCCCAAGCTTGCCAGTAGCATCAAGCTACTTCCTTTCACACCGAGTCCACCGAGGCTCGGCAGTTTCCGCCGGTAGCCCAGCCAGAGGCCCAATCCAATCGAAGCCGTTATGAACCGGTACCAAACGATGGTAAAAGGATCCATGACTTCGACAGCCTGCTTCATTGCAATGGGCAGCGCTCCCCAGAACACGGCGGTCAATAACGCCAGGGACATCCCAATCATGGGATTTTGCTGTGGCATAAAGCCCCCCATAAACAAAAAGCCCCGCCAGTAGGCAGGGCTTTATCATTCGTGTCGAGACTGAAATTATTCAGCTTCGATAGAAACGAATTTACGGTTCTTAGGACCTTTAACTTCGAACTTCACTTTACCGTCAGATAGAGCGAATAGAGTGTGGTCTTTACCTAGGCCTACGTTGTTACCTGCGTGGAACTTAGTACCACGCTGACGTACGATGATGTTACCTGCTAGTACAGATTCGCCACCGAAACGCTTAACACCAAGACGTTTACTTTCTGAATCACGGCCGTTACGAGTAGAACCGCCAGCTTTTTTGTGTGCCATCTTTAAATTCTCCTGTTATTAAGCGCTGATGCCAGTAATTTTGACTTCAGTGAACCACTGACGGTGGCCCGCTTGCTTACGAGAGTGCTTACGACGACGGAACTTAACGATTTTTACTTTATCGCCACGACCGTGAGTAACTACTTCAGCAGTTACTTTACCGCCAGCTACGAAAGGTGCGCCTACAGTTACTTCTTCGCCGTTAGCTACTAGAAGTACTGAGTCAAATTCAATGCTAGCGCCAGTTTCAGCGTCTAGTTTTTCTAAGCGTAGGGTCTGGCCTTCGCTTACACGGTGTTGTTTACCACCACTTTGGAAAACAGCGTACATGTCTTACTCCGCTTGTCCGCATAGGCCATTTGCCACGTATATTTTGGGCAATGGGTATGCGCTTAATCTTGTCATCAATAGGGCGCGAATGTTACGCGAAATTAGGGCTACTGGCAAGCGATTGTGCAAAGAAAATTGGCGAAAAGCTGCTCAGTAATAAAAGTCATCGATTTAAACGCAATCGAGGTTATGAAGATTGCTGTCTTTTAGTGTAATATTCGATAATTAATTTATCTCGGTTGATTAACAAATCTTAACTATGCAACCCTGTAGAGCCCTGCTGTGAGCCACTTCCCATCTCTGGGGGAGAGCTTTTCGTGCTTGGGTCAGATCAGTTAAGCTTAGCAACCGACACGCATAACAATCCGCCGGGTGCGGCACATTATTTTGCTGGATGTACAATGGATTTCAAAGCTATCCAAGCGCTTACTGCCGATGATATGGCACAGGTCGACGCGAAGATACTGGCTCAACTGAACTCAGATGTAGCCCTCATTAATCAACTAGGTTTTTACATTGTCAGCGGCGGCGGCAAGCGCATACGCCCAATGCTTGCTGTACTGGCAGCCCGCGCCCTTGGCTACCAAGGTGAACAACACACGACCGCAGCGGCATTCGTGGAGTTTATTCATACTGCCACCCTACTACACGACGATGTGGTCGATGAGTCGGATATGCGTCGCGGTAAAGAAACCGCCAATGCGATGTTCGGCAACGCCGCCAGCGTCCTGGTCGGTGATTACATTTATACCCGTTCGTTCCAAATGATGACGAGCCTACGATCCTTGCGGATCCTTGATGTCATGAGCGAAGCGACCAATGTGATCGCCGAAGGTGAAGTGCAGCAATTGATGAACTGCAACGATCCCGACACGACCGAACAAAGCTACATGCAGGTGATCTACTCCAAGACAGCCCGTCTATTTGAAGCTGCCACCCAAATTTCGGCCATTCTTGTCGACGCACCGGAAGAAGTTGAGCAGGCCCTGCAGGACTACGGTCGCTATCTTGGCACAGCATTCCAGCTAATCGATGATGTCTTGGACTATAACGCCGATGGCGCAGAGATGGGCAAGAACGTTGGTGATGACTTGGCCGAGGGCAAACCAACCCTACCCCTGCTGCATGCCATGCAACATGGTAATGCTGAGCAAGCAGCGATGATCCGTGAAGCTATCGAGAAAGGCAATGGCCTCGATAAGCTTGAGCCAATCCTCGCCTGTATGAAGCAAGTAGGCTCGCTGGAGTACACCCAACAACGTGCAGAAGAAGAAGCCGAGAAGGCGATTGCCAGCCTGGCTCCGATAGCTGACAGTGAATACAAAAAAGCTTTGGTTGCACTGGCTCACCTAGCCGTACACCGCAACAAGTAATTCACCCGCTTCCTGGAAATAAGCCTGCCATTCGGCGGGCTTTTTTGATCCCCGCCCTTCCTATGTCCGTAACCATTCAGTGATTTCACAATAATCTATAGTTATATCAATAAAGGCTGGATCATCGAGATCATGACAGGAGGCCATTATGCAAGCAAAAGAGCTCAAGCCTGGAATGTGGGTTGAATACCAACAAGGTGTCGCTGAAGTTATCGATGTGGATCAAGAGCACAATACAGTGATCATCGAGAACATGAATGATCACCGCCGGATCAACATCAACTGCAATGATCTTGTTGACCAACCCCAGCTCCACACCGGGTGTGATAACTATTATTGACCACCCACCGCGTTCGACAATCCCGTACACAAAAAAGAAGCGGCCAGTGGGCCGCTTCTTTCCTTAATACAGGTTGGTAGCATTACTTGGCAGCGAACTCTTCGCCTTTAGCGATATCGCCGTGCAGCGTCTCTAGCATGCCTTCCAGTGCTTCTTGCTCGAAAGCACTTAGTGCACCGTAATCCATCACCTCTTCGACACCTTCTTTACCTAATAGGATTGGCTGTGCGAAGAAGCGTGCATGTTTACCATCACCTTCAACATAAGCACACTCAACTTGGCCAGTTTCGCCCTGTAGTGCTCGAACCAGTGATAGACCGAAACGACAAGCAGCCTGACCCATAGACAAGGTTGCAGAGCCGCCACCCGCTTTCGCTTCAACTACTTCCGTACCCGCGTTCTGGATACGTGGTGTCAGGGCTTTGATTTCTTCTTCAGTGAACTCAACACCTTCAACCTGAGATAGAAGCGGTAGGATAGTGACACCAGAGTGGCCACCGATCACAGGCACACGCACTTCACCTGGGTCAACATTCTTCAGCTCTGCTACAAACGTCTCAGAACGGATAACATCCAGGGTAGTTACACCAAATAGCTTACGCTTGTCGTAAACACCTGCTTTTTTCAATACATCAGCAGCAATCGCCACTGTTGTGTTAACTGGGTTAGTGATAATACCCACACAAGCTTTCGGACAAACAACCGCAATTTTTTCAGCCAGTGACTTAACAATGCCTGCATTCACATTGAATAGATCGGCACGATCCATCCCTGGTTTACGGGCAACACCTGCTGAAATAAGAACAACATCAGCACCTTCCAGTGCCGGAGTAGGATCTTCACCCGCGTATCCCTTGATAGAGACAGGCGTTGGGATATGGCTCAGATCAGCCGCAACACCTGGTGTTACAGGGGCAATATCATACAGAGCCAGATCCGAACCTGCTGGCAGACGATTCTTAAGCAACAGGGCAAGAGCCTGGCCGATACCACCGGCCGCACCAATTACAGCAACTTTCATGTTCGTTCTCCTTTACGATAGAAGTATATAATTTTCAGACCTAATCATATGAAATCACAGTTGATTTAAAACACTGATTTCATATCAAAGACAGAACTGACGTTATAGTAACCAACCAAGAAATACAATCAGATGCCACCAGCTTTGCGATATCGCGCATAAGCCAGAATAAAATGTGCTACATCCCTATAACATTTCCCGGTCAGAGCTTGACGACATTTACGCGTAAAGCTTGCATACACCTCAATATATATTCACTTTTTCCCTCTATAATGGTGATACATGCACCAGTTTACTTGAACACTGTTTGCTAGGAGTCGAAATGTTGTGCCAGAATACAGCACCTCGTCCCTGCACATGAAATTTACTTATGCGAAATTCAGATAAACAAGAACGCCTAGTCAAAGCGTTCAAGGCAATTCTAAAAGAAGAGAAATTCAGCTCTCAAGGTGAAATCGTCGACGCATTGAAGGCTCAGGGGTTCGACAATATCAACCAATCCAAAGTCTCTCGCATGCTGACCAAATTCGGTGCGGTACGTACCCGCAACGCGAAAATGGAAATGGTCTACTGCCTGCCGGTAGAGCTTGGCGTACCGACAACCAGCAGCCCACTCAAAGAGTTAGTGATGGAAATCGGTTACAACAGTGCTTTGGTCGTTATCCACACCGGCCCAGGTGCAGCACAAGTTATTGCCCGCTTGCTAGACTCCCTTGGCAAGGCTGAAGGGATCTTAGGTGTGGTCGCAGGTGACGATACTATCTTCATCACACCAACCAACTCAATTTCTACAGAAGAGCTCTTCGACTCTGTTTGCGAGCTGTTTGACTACAGCAAGTAATTGCTTATTACCATCTCGATACCAGGCAGCAAATCATCCCTCTTACTGCCTGGTATTGTGAGAGTTAGATCACAATAAGACAAACTTTCACCAATCTATCATGCCTCCTGCAAGCCATTGATTGCTTTAAATAATTATTCTTCCCACCCTAAGTGTCAGTAACTATTTCCACCCTGTAATCGCCTTATTTTCATTAACATAGTTTTAAAGTTATTGATTTGTTTTGATATCATTGTGCAGATTCAGCAATGAATTGCCCTCAGGTAGGTACGCCTTACCACAGATGGAAAAGGCTTTTCTCTGGAAATAACAACAACTAGGAAGGGACAAACATGGCATTTAAGCAAATCGTCAAGGTCAGTGCACTTGCTGCCGCAGTTATGACAACTGGCATGGCCAATGCCCAGAACTTTATCACCATCGGTACCGGTTCTGTCACCGGTGTTTACTACCCGACAGGTGGTGCTATTTGTAAGCTCGTCAACAAAGATCGCAAAGAACACAATGTTCGCTGCTCGGTAGAATCGACCGGCGGTTCTATCTACAACGTTAATACCATGCGTGCAGGTGAGTTGGACTTCGGTATCGTGCAGTCTGACTGGCAGTACCATGGCTATAACGGTACCAGCAAATTCGAAGAGCAAGGTCCATACAAGAAGTTACGTGCTGTTTTCTCGCTACACACTGAACCGTTTAACATCATTGCCCGCACCGATGCCGGCATCAACGGTGTTGAAGATCTAAAAGGTAAGCGAGTGAACATCGGTAACCCAGGCTCGGGTGACCGCGCGACAATGGGCGTGGTAATGGACGCTATGGGTTGGACCAACAAAGACTTCAAACTGGCTTCCGAGCTAAAAGGCTCTGAGCGTTCGCAAGCCCTTTGTGACAACAAGATTGATGCCTTTGTTTACGTGGTTGGCCATCCAAACGGATCGATCAAAGAAGCAACGACCTCTTGTGATGCCAAGCTGATCTCGGCAACAGGTCCTAAGATTGACCAAATCGTCGCTGACAACCCTTACTACGCCAAGAGCACGGTGCCAGGCGGCATGTACAAAGGAACTGACAGCGACGTAAACAGCTTCGGTGTGGCGGCAACGCTGGTTTCTTCTACCGATGTCTCTGATGACGTTGTCTACGCTGTCGTGAAATCCGTATTTGAAAACTTCGATACATTCAAACGCCTACACCCAGCCTTTGCCAACCTCAAGCCTGAGGACATGGTCAAAGACGGTCTGTCTATCCCACTACACCCAGGTGCAGTGAAGTACTACAAAGAAGCAGGTTACCTGAAGTAATCCTGCCGATAGGCAATACTATTCAGCAAGCACCATATAAGGGTGCTTGCTGTTTCTCTATTTTCATTCCGATAAATTCTAATCACACCCTAGCCCATCGCAGAAGGATTATGCATGACGAAGACAACACAATCGTCGACAGATGTGCAAGATATGGTGGCTCAGGCGGATACCGGGGCAAGAAGCCCGATTGGACTGGCTGGACGTATCCTGTGGTTTGTTCCACTTTGTTGGTCCCTATTCCAACTTTGGTACGCGTCGCCGTTACCGTTTATTTTTAACTTTGGCGTTCTGAACGACACCGAAGCCCGATCTATTCACTTGGCTTTTGCCATCTTCCTGGCATTTACCGCCTACCCCGCGCTGAAGCATTCGCCACGGGACCGGATCCCCCTCGTCGACTGGATCCTCGCGCTGGCGGGTAGTTTTGCTGCTGGATATATTTATCTATTCTATACCCAACTCGCTGGTCGTTCCGGTGCGCCAACCCAGATGGATATCGTGGTCGCCGTTATTGGTATGGTATTACTGCTTGAAGCTACCAGACGCGCACTTGGGCCACCTTTGATGGTCGTCGCGGCCGTCTTCTTGCTTTATACCTTCGGCGGCCCGCATATGCCGGATGTCATTGCCCATAAAGGCGCTAGCCTCAACAAGGCGATGTCGCACCTGTGGCTGACCACCGAAGGGGTATTCGGGATCGCAGTTGGCGTCTCGACCTCGTTCGTATTCCTGTTTGTATTGTTTGGTGCCATGCTCGAACGGGCCGGCGCCGGCGCCTACTTCATCAAGGTTGCTTTTTCACTGCTAGGCCACATGCGTGGCGGGCCTGCAAAAGCTGCTGTCGTGGCCTCCGGCCTGTCCGGTTTGGTATCAGGCTCATCCATTGCCAATGTGGTTACCACCGGTACCTTTACCATCCCTTTGATGAAAAAGGTGGGTTTCCCCGGCACCAAAGCGGGTGCCGTAGAAGTAGCGGCATCGACCAATGGCCAGCTTACTCCACCCATCATGGGGGCCGCAGCCTTCCTGATGGTGGAATACGTCGGGATTTCCTATGTCGAAGTAATCAAAGCGGCACTGCTGCCAGCCCTGATCTCCTATATCGCACTGATTTACATTGTCCATCTAGAAGCCTGCAAGGCTGGGATGTCCGGCCTTGAGCGCCGCTACAAACCAACCCTAGCCCAGAGCCTGCTGTCTTTCTGTGGCACTATCCTCGGCTTGGTTGTGCTCAGTGCCGCGGTCTACTACGGGGTAGGCTGGACCAAAGATGTCTTTGGCGCCGCAGCGACACCAATGATTGCCGTAGTGGTATTGGTTGCGTACGTAGCACTGATCAAGGTTGCTGCAGATTACCAAGATCATGCACTCGAAGATCCCAACGCTGATATTACCGAGGTCCCAGATCCGGGACCGACGATGAAGTCAGGCCTTTACTTCCTGCTGCCGATTGTAGTGCTGGTTTGGTGCTTGACGGTAGAGCGCTTCTCGCCAGGGCTTTCTGCTTTCTGGGCAACGGTCTTTATGATCTTTATCTTGCTGACCCAGCGACCATTACTGGCACTGTTCAACAAAGAGAAGACACTGGCAGAAGCTGGTAAAGAGGGGGTTATCGACCTGCTGGAGAGCTTGGTTTCCGGTGCCCGCAACATGATCGGTATCGGTGTCGCCACGGCTGCTGCCGGTATCGTGGTCGGCGTGGTCACCCTGACCGGGATCGGGCTGGTAATGACCGAGTTCGTCGAATTCATCTCGGGCGGTAACATCATGCTGATGCTACTGTTTACCGCGTTGATCAGCTTGATCCTCGGTATGGGCCTGCCTACTACGGCAAACTATATCGTTGTCTCGACCTTGATGGCACCGGTTATCGTTACTCTGGGGGCCCAGCACGGCCTGATCATCCCGTTGATTGCAGTTCACCTGTTCGTGTTCTACTTCGGGATCCTAGCCGATGATACCCCTCCGGTCGGCCTGGCTGCCTTTGCTGCGGCGGCGATTGCCAAGAGCGACCCAATCCGGACCGGTATCCAGGGCTTTACCTACGATATCCGGACCGCCATCCTGCCGTTTATGTTCATCTTCAACACCCAACTGCTGATGATGAATATCGACTCCTGGTGGCACCTGATGCTCACGGTAGGCTCGGCAATCATCGCCATGTTAACCTTCTCGGCTGCGACCCAGGGGTGGTGGTTTACCAAAACCAAATGGTGGGAGGTCGCGGCACTACTGCTGATCACCTTCACTTTGTTCCGCCCAGGATTCTGGTGGGATATGGTCTACCCACCCAAGCACGAGATGCCGGGCACTCTGATTGCTGATGCTGCCGATAAACTGGCAATCGGCCAGCCGCTCGAGTTGCAGGTCAGCGGGGAAAATCTGGAAGGGAAATTCGTCTCCAAACATGTACTGCTGCCTTTTGACGAAGCTGCGGTCTCTCCCGACGAGCGGATCGACTCTACCGGCCTGATGCTGCGTCAAGATGGCGACAAGATGATTGTCGATATGGTCGAGTTCGGTAGCCCGGCTGAGCAAGCGGGTATCGACTTCGATTGGGAAATCACCACGGTTAGCCTACCGGCGGTTCGCCCGATGAAAGAGTGGGTATTCATACCGACCTTACTCATCTTGGGGGGGCTGGGTTGGAACCAGCGCCGGCGAGCTAAATCCCTAGGTCATATAAAGTAAACCACGGTTCTGGCCCTTCCATCACGGAAGGGCCTTTGTTGTTTGGTATACACTATAGGGAGCCTCTCCCTTCGTGAACAAAGAGAAAAGTATGTATAAGCAAATCTTGGTTCCGGTCGATCTCAACGATAAAGGGTTCGCAGACAAAGCTGTCGAGCTTGCTGTCTGGCATGCCCAGCACTCCAATGCGACGATCCACCTGCTTAATGTCCTGCCCGGTATCCATATGGCAATGGTATCGAGCTACTTCCCCAAAGATGCGGCACGTAAAATGATGCAGGACACCCAGCAGCAACTCAAAGCCTTTGCCGAAACCTATATTCCTCCGGAAATTGTCCACCACCAGCATGTCTCGGAAGGGAAAACCTGGACAACAATATTGGATCATGCCGAGCGAGTCGGGGCCGACTTGATCATTATGCCAAGCCACAAGCGCTCCGGGTTGGATAAAGTCATGCTGGGTTCGGTAGCAACCAAGGTAGTAGAAAACTCCCCGATCAATGTGTTGGTTCTCAAACCCCAAGCTCATTTATCAGAATCTGAGTAATGCCCATTTCCCCACTAAAAAGCCCGCATAAGCGGGCTTTTTAGTTTCAGGCTGAGCAATTACTTTCTTTGGTCGTAGCCCCAGCGAGGGACTAAGCCTTGTTCGACACCGAGGTGGTCCAAAATACGTGCAACCATAAAGTCGACAAGATCCTCGATACTCTCCGGCTGGTGATAAAACCCTGGAGCAGCCGGCATGATAGTGGCCCCCATTTTGGATAGCTTGAGCATGTTTTCCAAATGAAGCGTAGAAAAAGGCGTTTCACGCACCACCATCAGCAGTTGCCCACGCTCTTTGAGTACCACATCGGCAGCTCGCTCCAACAGGTTATCCGACAGGCCATGGGCAACCGATGCCAGCGTGCCAGCAGAGCAGGGACAAACGACCATCTTCTTGGGTGCCGCTGAGCCTGAAGCAACCGGCGAGAACCAGTCTTCTTTTCCGCACACCTCAAGCCTATCTTCAGAACATCCCAATTGCTTGACCAACGCGGCCTTGGCGGCATCAGGACCGGAAGGAAGTTTCAGGCCATGCTCCGTGGCCAACACGACCCTGGCCGCCGATGAGATCAGCAGGTAGACATGGTAATCTGCCGCCAACAGGCACTCCAGCAGGCGCAAGCCATAAGGCGCACCTGACGCGCCAGTCCACGCAAGGGTGATGCGTTTATCAGGGCTACTCACCAGCAGCCTCCAGAGCGGCAAGCAATTTACCGTGGATGCCACCGAAGCCACCATTACTCATCACCAGAATGTTATCGCCAGGGCGGGCACTTGCGATGACTTTAGCAACTAGAGCATCCAAGTCACTGTCTGTCTGGCTAGGCTGCTGGCAATGCTCGGCAATCTCGTCCACTGACCACGGAATATTATCCGGCTGGAAGATGAAGACTTCATCGGCTTTTGCCAACGCCGGCGCCAAGTCCAGTTTGTGCACGCCAAGCTTCATGGTATTCGAGCGAGGCTCGAGGACAGCTAGGATACGCTGCCCCCCAACCTTGGCACGCAAACCACCTAGCGTTAGTTCTACGGCTGTAGGGTGGTGGGCAAAATCATCATAGACTTTCACCCCAGACTGCTCGCCTTTAAGCTCCAACCGGCGCTTGGTATTAACAAACTTGCCGAGCGCCTCACAGGCCAGATCCGCAGTAACACCAACATGGCGGGCGGCAGCAATCGCCATTAGGGCATTATTGACATTGTGATCGCCAATCAAATCCCAATCGACAGTCCCAGCCTTGTTTCCATCAAGCAATACATCAAATCGGCCACCTGCAGCATCGAGCTTTTTCGCCTGCCAATGGCCATTGGCACCGATATACTCCAACTCGCTCCAGCATCCCATATCCAAGGTCTCATCAATAGCCTCAACACCTTTAGGGGCTAGAATCCGGCCATTACCTGGCACTGTTCTAACTAGGTGATGGAACTGGCGCTGGATAGATTTCAGATCATCGAAAATATCTGCGTGATCGAACTCCAAGTTATTCATAACCAAGGTGCGTGGTCGATAATGAACAAACTTAGAACGTTTATCGAAAAAAGCACTATCGTATTCGTCCGCCTCGACGACAAAGAACATACTTTCACCTAAACGCGCGGAAACACCGAAGTTTCCGAGTACCCCACCGACCAAAAAGCCCGGCTGATAACCGCAATCTTCAAGGATCCAGGCCAACATACTCGCGGTAGTGGTCTTACCATGGGTGCCTGCAACAGCCAGTACCCAACGGTCATGCAGCAAAATCTCCTGCAGCCACTGCGGGCCCGAGGTATAGCGCAAATTGTTGTTAAGCACATATTCCACACAAGGGTTACCACGGCTCATCGCATTACCGACAACCACAAGATCGGGGGCAGGTTTTAACTGCTCTGGGTCATAACCTTGCATTATTTCAATACCTTGAGACTCAAGGAGTGTACTCATCGGCGGGTAAACATTGGCATCGCAGCCGGTGACTTTATGGCCTAGTTGGCGGGCAAGGATTGCCGCTCCGCCCATGAAAGTGCCACAAATTCCTAAAATATGGATGTGCATAACTGTCGGCTCACTCGGTAATTTTCACTAATTTCACGCTAATGCGTTACTTCGTTACCATAAAAAAGATCTTTATATACAATATTTTATACAAAATAGAGCACACACTATAAAAAGGCGAAATGCCATTATGGGTATAAAAATTGTCCGTTAGAGACATTGTACCTGACTTAACTGCCCCAATGACAACAAGATGCAAGGATTGTATATGTCCGATATTAGAACCCTTGGCGAGTTCATTGTCGAGAAACAGAACGACTTCCCCCACGCCAGCGGTGAGCTTTCTTCTCTGCTAAGTTCAATTAAACTTGCGGCGAAAATCGTCAACCGTGAAATCAACAAAGCCGGTTTGGCTGATATCACAGGTTCGTTCGGCGACGAAAATGTTCAGGGTGAAGAGCAGCAGAAGCTCGATGTCTATGCCAATGACAAGTTCAAGGCCGCTTTGGAAGCGCGCGACCAAGTGTGCGGTGTAGCCAGTGAAGAAGAAGACGAAGCCGTTACTTTCAACCGCGAGTTGAACCGTAACGCTAAATACGTCGTTTTGATGGACCCACTAGATGGCTCTTCGAACATCGACGTAAACGTTTCCGTCGGTACTATCTTCTCGATTTACCGCCGTGTTTCACCAGTCGGCACCCCACCGACGCAGGAAGATTTCCTGCAGCCAGGTAACCAGCAGGTAGCAGCGGGCTACATTATCTATGGTTCATCAACTATGTTGGTTTACACCACAGGTAACGGTGTCCACGGCTTTACCTACGACCCGTCCCTAGGGTTGTTCTGCCTGTCACACGAGAACCTACAGACGCCTGAAGATGGCCGTATTTACTCGATCAACGAAGGTAACTACTTCCGCTTCCCAATGGGCGTGAAGAAGTACATCAAGTACTGCCAGGAAAACGTGCCTGAAGATGATCGCCCTTATACATCTCGCTATATCGGCTCACTGGTATCGGATTTCCACCGCAACCTATTAAAAGGTGGTATCTATCTGTACCCAAGTACAGCAACCCACCCAACGGGTAAACTGCGTCTTCTATACGAGTGCAACCCAATGGCATTCCTGATCGAGCAGGCCGGTGGTAAGGCGTCTGACGGTGCAAATCGCATCATGGACATCAAACCCAACGAACTCCACCAGCGTGTGCCGTTCTTTGTCGGCTCAACCAACATGGTAGAAAAAGTCGAGGCCTTCCTAGCGGAATTCCCTGACCACGACTAACCAAAATAAACAGGCTGGATCACCCAGCCTGTTTCCTTTTCCTTCCAGAACACCCAGTAATGTAAAACTTTCCCTACAACTTATTGCTATTAGACAATAAAAGAAGGATGTTGGTATTATAATTTCAACATCACCAACAATTGATTAACCTAGCAAAAGGAAGAGACGATGAGCCTGAATCAGGTCCCAGCCGGAAAGGATATACCCGAAGATATCTATGTTGTCATTGAAATCCCTGCCAATGCCGACCCTATCAAATATGAGGTCGACAAAGACAGCGGTGCCGTATTCGTAGACCGGTTCATGTCTACCCCGATGTTCTACCCTTGTAACTACGGTTATGTAAACCACACCCTATCATTGGATGGTGACCCAGTAGATGTACTGGTTCCTACCCCGTACCCACTCGTGCCAGGTTCCGTGATCCGCTGCCGCCCTGTTGGTGTGCTGAAGATGTCAGATGAATCTGGTGAAGATGCCAAGGTAGTCGCTGTCCCACACAGCAAGCTAACCAAAGAATACGATAACGTTCAGGATGTCGATGACCTTCCTGAGCTGTTAAAAGCCCAAATCACCCACTTCTTCGAGCGCTACAAAGAGCTAGAGCCGGGTAAATGGGTAAAAGTAGAAGGCTGGGCAGACGCGGCTGCAGCCAAGGAAGAAATCCTTGAGTCGTTCAAACGCGCCCAGGAAAAATAATTGCGAATGAAATAGTACCCCGGGCTATAAGCCCGGGACTGTAATGAGGTAAACCTATGCGAAGGCCGTTGATAGCCATCACTGTATTGTTGGGCTCAATTGCCAGTCTGTCCTATGCAGAAGTTGTCACCCCAGAAGAGTTCTGGCAGTCCTATAATGGTAGCCATTCAGGGAGACCGCTGATTATTGATGTCCGAACTCATGAGGAATTCATTGACGGCCACCTCCCTGGTGCTATCAATATCCCATACGATCAAATCGAATCACTGACCACTTTTGCACCGGATAAAAGCCAATCCCTATTCATCTACTGCCGCTCAGGCCGACGCTCTGGTATCGCAGAAACGACATTGAATAAGCTGGGCTACTCCAATATCTATAACGGAGAAAGCTATCAGGCATTGGCCGAAGCAATGCCAAAATAAAAGAGTAAACAGGGCTAAGCCGGTATTTTCCTTTTCCGATGACACCAATCTCCATGCCCAATCACAGGCAGGCCTGCCACTGACTGGTTATAAAGATATATCCATGCCTTACCGTAAGACGTCTCGATTTCAACCCGGTCATATTCCACCGGGTATTCCTCGAGCCAATCAAGGTCGCGTAAAATACTTTCATTGATTTGGTATACCTCACCCAACAATGACGCCCCGCTATGGGAAGCAATCGCCGCAGGATAAGCTCCCAAATCATAGAGTATATAACCCGATACCAGACAGGCATCACCCAGTTTCACCGCCTCTTTGAGGAGGTAGGCATTGGCCTCCCCCTCGCGAAGGGTCCCGAAGGTGTGAGCTAATTCGAAAAAAATTTTGGCAGTCTCAAAAATCACTACTACGCTGATTGTGTGGGTTAAGTTAATGTTCGATTTTTGGGAGTGGTATGGAATATCTTAAGCGTGAAAATGTGTATATTTTCCTGAGTAATGATGGGGTGATTCAGGTGCTCCCATCATTCTTTTCTCAGGCTTCATTCAATACATACCAAATTTTTACCTATGCCCGAATCAAAATAACTGGCGGTTATGAGCCTTACAAGCGAAAAATTAAAACACGGGATGAATCTAGGCGCACAATTGAGGAAATGATGCCGCGCCTGCTCCGGTTTTTAAAGTGGGCCGAGAATGTCGCTGATTATCACTGGGAGATTGGTGGCGTCCGGGATACATACGGCCTTCATAACCACCACCTTTCGCCTAGCGAAATACTCAATGACTACATTAATGATTACCTAATTAGTGAACAAAAAGTATCGGAAGCAGAAGCAAAAGCACATATAACCACGCTGAATGCCTATTTTGCATATCTAGAGATAGGTGAACTAATAGAAGATGGCTTTAAAGACCTCTACATTAGACCTGAGCTTTTGGAAGAGGCACGCAATAATACCAATAAGAAAACAGGTGTTAAATACCTGACCAACGGCGTTAGGGATGCTTTATATGAGGTCGCTCTAACAGAGTTCGGCCTGAGGGATGAAATCATTTTAAGGTGCGGTGGTGAGATTGGTGTTCGATCCTGTGAGTTAAGGGGTTTTGTCCTTGATGACTTCGCCGAGGGTAAATCTACATTCAAGGGGCTTAAATCTTTATTTGATGATCTAGAAGCTACGGATGATGTTGAAACACCCTATTTCAAGTTTCGTCTCCATGGTCGGTATTCAAAAGCCAAGCCAAACGAGGGTGGCGAATCTAGGTGGCTAGATATCCCCTATAATTTATTAGAGCGAATGAAGGACTATTACGAAGGAGAAAGACCTTCTCAAGGGATTGAAAGCAAATTTCTATTTTTAAATGAATCCAATAATTTGGGGGTCACCAATATCTCAGCAAGAAAAGGGACTGATGTTTTCCGGGTTGTAGCGAAGAAACTTAATAAAATAAAATCGAAAGGAATTCTTTACCAGAATACTCAAGAAATAACAGACCAGACTTTTCACATTCTCAGGCATAGTTTTGGTACTGACCTATTCTGGAGCCTGTCAGACGGAAACCCTGAACGTATTGTGTCCACATCTAAAGAGTTCATGCACGTAGCAGAGAGAATGGGACACAGAATAAATAACATGCGAAAGGCGGGGAAAACAACCATAAAATACATTCGTAGCGCTCAGGTAAAACAGGCACTAGAACTAGCAGAGGTGGCGTAAATGAAAAAGTCTGATGATGAGAACACAACTGCAAAACCTGAAGAAATTACCAAAGCAATGGCCAAGGCTGCACAAAAGAAGCAAAATAAGAACGTAATACCTCAGCCTTTTAATCCAGACTCGACAACATTTACGATACCAGCATTACCTAAAACTGATAGTTTTAATGCTCGACGGCAGTCAGTAGTCACTCTTACAGATACTTCATGCAAAACAAAAAAGCTCATATTTGGTTTGTTTAACCGCGTTCACTATGAACTCTTTGTACTAAACAAACAAAAGGTGAAAAGCCATCAATATCAGTTCTTAACGACTATTCCTTTATTTATGGATTGGTTAAATTCAACATCTCTAGATGGCGTTGAATTTGAAGTGTTGAAACGTTATCAGGTAGATTTGATAAATAGTGGCGTACAAGGGGTTGCTCACATAAAGACACTTCAAGCTATCTTTTCAACAATGCAACCGAATGAAGCTATCAAAGAGCTAAATCGCTGGGAAAAAACGGTAGTGCTTAAATGGCTAGAATACACCCCACTAGAAGACGAGGAACGCGAACAAAGAACTATCACTACACACTTCCAACAATATAAGTGGTTGGAGCGTGAAGATATCGGGATAGGTGTTAAAATGTTTGCTCAGTTAGTTTCGCCAGAGCACATCACTCGCTCGCTACATATTACGGTAGGAATGCTTGGCAATGCAATTGAATTAGCACAGGAACACGGCATTACTCTAGTACAGCGTGCCGAGATAGAAGTGAGTGACCTGCCATTAGAAGGGAAGAACAAAAAAAACATCAGACCCGAAAATTGTTTTGATATATCAACAATCATACGCCGATTGATTGAGGTATATTCATCCTTCGGCGACGAAGAAAGAGCGAAACACCATCAATCGTTATTGATAATAACCAGCGCCTTCACTACCGATGAGACCTTCTTGAAGCTTAGAGAGTATATCGAGAATGATATCGATAAGATTGCTATCGGTGATTTTTATAAAAATAATATGTGGATCAATCCTAACAAGGTCGATGGCCTATTTGTAATAAAATCACGCTCAGGATTATTTGATATTGAAAGCTTGAAGTTATGGGTTGCAGGTAAAACTCAACATGTCCCACTACAGGATTTATTGTTTCATTGGTTAATGGCCAGTATGACTGTACAACCGTCTGACATCCCAAAATTGAAAAAGGAAGACTTTAAATTATTAAGGCCAAATAATAACTCACGGGTTAAAGCGATTGAGTGTGATTATTTTAAGGGGCGTGCAGGAATAGTTCACCCAATCGACTCTATTAAAACTAAAACTCCGCACGGAAAGTTCCTTCTGAGCTGTATCAATAGGGTCACAGAGGTGAAAGATAAAGTTTGCAAGATTAATATGAATAAAGCAATTAGTTTTCCAGTTGTTAACGGCCGGAATTATTCTGAATTAAAAACGCTGGGTAATATTATTAACCATATCCCTATAATAAAATCTAAAATTATTTCAGAGCATATCAAGAACAGTACCTCATCTGCGTTTTTTAATGCGTTATCCGTTATTTTATCGGTCGGTGAAACAAAATTTAATTATAGAAATGAAGCGACAATAACCTTAGGTTTGAAGAAACCTTTTTCAAGCAAAGATCGACAGGAGATATATAAGTTAAGTTGCGAACTACTGGATAAAAAGTCTGAAACTAAGGTAGCTGTAAATCTATTACCACTATCGATGATAAAAAACACCGCAGTGCATTCAGGTAGCGACCCCATCGATATTAACAAACTTTTTGTAAGGCGCTCCCACTCACCATCAACTGAAGAGAGTTGTTACTTAAATGAATCCAATGAAAAATGGCTAAATTCAACTGGAAGAATTACCCGCAACATAATAAATGATTTAATTCATAATGTGTTTAAGCCATCAAGCAGCATTAAGGTATACAGCAACATATCAAATCAGAAACCATTAGAATCTACTAAAGATGACGAAGATAACAAGGAGTGTAAAGATAATGTAAACCAACTACTAGAAAAAACACGGGCTGATTTCTTATTAATGCGCTCACGTTTAGAGTTGGTCACAGACCAAAAAGGGAGGGTGAACGATATAGGGATAATGAAAGGTGAATCAGAGAACACCACTGGTCTACCCCCAATGTTATTTTGTGATAATGCTGAAACAGCTTTCAAAGTCATGGCATATCAATCTGAAGTGGAGCAGTCTTATAAAACGATGTTTGATAATAACCCAGATCATTTCTTGATGTCGGTATTGCCAAACTTAGAGTTATGTAAATATATACAATCAAAATTAAGCACAGAATCTAAAAAAGCTGGTATGGTTTTTTTAGAGAGATATAAGCCACACCTATTAAATCCATCACAGGGAGGCGGCGCATGAAAGGCAACCAATACACAGTCATTTCAACAAAAGAAGAATTACTGAGTTATTACAATAAACTGCTTACTTCTCACCCAAGCTATAAAAGTGGTGTTATCGGTGGTGAAGCGTGGGAGTTCAGCAAGCGTGGTTACACTCAAACCATTGATTTTAAATGGTTGCGATTCCCTGAATTGGCATCAAATATTTTCTATGATTTAGAGGTAGATGGCAATAATATTATAACATTAGATACCAAACAGTTCGTACAGATTCTAATGCTTGAGTTAATTGATCGAAATAAAGTCCCTCCACCTCAATATTACCAAGTAGTTTTGCAACTTGTAATGCAGAGGAATAAGTTAGAAGGACGCATATCCCATTCAAGCATCGCTGGTTTATTAAATGCTATTTTAACAACACGATTTTCTGATGATGGATTATTTCATACTCCATCACTAATGTCCCACGTAATTCTTTTTGATAATAACACGATAAAAAAAACAATCGATTTTTGCTTGAAGTACAATATAGATAACTTTATTGATACCTCAATTGGGGATAAAAAATTAAATGTCGTCCTTAACAATGAATTGAAAGAACTCTTCGACATAACATTAGCCCAATATAAAAAGGGGGGTACATTTAATTTTTTAGGGTTAGAGACTGGGCAGTTGTATGCTGATTTCCTCGCACAACGTTTTTACGAAAACCATCTCTACAGCACAATATGCTTGAAAGTTCTTAATGATATTATACCCAACCTTGAACACAGCCATCAACTTCCAAAGAAAAAAAAGTCACTTAATACCCTGATATCTAGTCTACTACAAGGTGCTGAGTTTACACCGAAGTTTAAGGCTGCCTTTCCTTCCAAGCGTACTATGTCAGGCGAACTGTATAGAGTAATTCCTAACGTCGTAAATAAATTTTTTATCAAGCATTTTAATGACTATCGCCTAGAAGCGTCAGCTTTTAATCCACAAACAATAGAAAAAATGGTGGAGGGTTTTGGTTTAGCTGCACGTTATGATGCCTCGGAGTTATTTCGTTCTATTGCAATTTGCCGATTTCATCACAAGGATGATGACGAAGCTGAGCGTATTCTCAAACGATACCAAGAACATGTTAAAGTCATTATCGAAGATTCAACGGATTTCAATGCCATTTTGCCCACCGGCATTGATTTTACGAAAGTCAGCATTCAATCACTCTACGAGATAATGGATTCTCTCGCTCCCCCTAAATTAAACAAGAAGAATGTAAAAGAATACCTTTCGGCGAGTTATAAAAATTTGATGTTTGGGGATGATAGTTTTCAGACATACTTTGATTTCAGCGTTGCTCTTAATCGAGTAACTGATGCAGGGTCAGAGTTAATGCTTACATATACGGGGTGGCGCGGCTCAGAGTATGGTTTTTCATTAGATAACATTCACAAGGAAGAAAACACCGACATTATTGACAGCGCCTATATTCCATTTCGATTTCATGTTAACTGGTATGTTTACAAAACAAGTGGAAAAGCAAGGCTAAACCGTGAGATAACATCATGCACGTACATCTTAGCTGAGCAAATCGCTAAACAACATGGTACCGATAGAGATTTACCTTGTTTATTTGAATTTAAACAAGGGTTGAAATTCAGAGACAAAGCCCCAAACGAAGTACAAGCTTACAATAACACCTCAGGATTTACTGGAAAGAATTGGCAGGCATTTATTACCCACTATAAGCCATTTGTAGATGTTGATGTTATTGACTCAAAGCTATCAGGTTACAAAGCATTAACCGGACATTATCGCTCTGTCGATTTAGAACTACTACGTGAAATAAAGACTAATTTAAATGACAGCTTAAGTCGTTATGAAGTTGTGGAAAGTACAAAAGGAAGTAAAGAGACAAACGGTGAAAGAGTTACACTTTCAACCGTCTATTTTACCGAATTGCAAAACGGCCAAGCTTCTAACTCAGAAGTTTCCAATATGTACAATAAATATATGTCTGAATCGTCATTACAGTGGCTGCGTTCTCAGAGCAAACCATTCAGGGAGTTAGATGAAAACGTGAGGAAGAAATTCACAAAGACAGTCAATGATGAAATACGTGAAGGTTTAGTTTATCCAACTCCCCATTCTTGGCGACATGTTTGGGCTGAGGCTGTCCTAACTCGTTATGAAGGTGATATCGGTGCAGTTATACGGCATAATTTTAAACACATGAGCCACCGTTTCTTTATGGCTTATATAAGAGATAAAGCTGACGCGTCTCTGTTCACACGGGCGAAACGTACTGCCCTTAATAACCTTGTCCAGAAGCGACTTATTGAGTTAGAAGATGAAAACCCCAACTATGTTGGCGGGTTCAACCAATTCATCAAGAAGACATTGAGTTTGCGCAATGTCCGAATTGTCAAAAATACTGATGAATTAACACCATCTGAAAAGAGGCTCCTTGCGGAGCAAATTTCTGGCCGCGTTATTCACTTTAATACCGATGCATTCGCTAATTGCCTCCCCCGCAAAGGAAAAGAAGGCCAAGCTAAATGCAATCAATACGGTGATATTCGCCCGCAGGATGCCTGTATTCAATTCTGCATTGGCTGCATTAATGCTGATATCAACAGCGGTCATGCCAAAGGCATCATACAGCGGATAACCCCAATGATTATTTCGGTGCTAGATAACGCTGCGGCTCCATTCGAATTGCCTGACCACATTGATACCTTTCATCTGGCAAAAAGGCGGCTTGTTGAAATATGTGACGCCGCGAATAAGAAAGCCATCGATAACATCATTCCACATATTGATAAGGCTATTGATAAAGCCAAGATTTGTCTAGAGGAGTTTGTCCATGAGTTCGCATGATAATGACATTGATTTCCTCAACAACCTGAGTGAGCAAATTGCAGAGCAGGACGATACACCTGTAGATATAAGCGATATGCCTGACTGGGTAAGCAAAGATAACTATTCCTATGCTGGGTATGTCGCTATCCATGAATTAGCTATAGAGAAGCGTAGTTTTATTGCTCGAGGCAAGTTCACTCGGCGCACCCGCAAGAACGAATACACAATGACCCAGCGAGAGGTTGCGCAAAGGGCTGGCGTAAAAGACCACCAAACACTATTTAGTGGCTCATACAAAGCAGGTATGAACAAACTATTTAAGAGCACAAACGAGGAGCTTAGGAATTCATTTGAAGAGAAAAAGGCTGAGGTCACCCCGAAGTATACAGGTAGTGTAACCAAAACTAAAAAGGAATTACTGGCAGGCTATAAAGAGGCAAGAGAAGAAGCGGTTAGAAATAAGTCTGAAATGGTGGACATGGTCTATGCGCGCCTCTTAAGGGATATCCCTGATAATATTAAACGTAAGCTCAGACTGAAATAACACGACTGCAAGGAGATGCAATATGGCTAATGGACGGGAAGAGGCCTTTTTCAATCTCATTGAGGAGGCATCTGATAATGCAATCATTGTGTTCGAAGATGATAAGAAAGTTAAAACAGTCCTAGATGAGCACATGGATGTAATTATGGCCTTTGATTTTGGTGAAGGGTTTGACTTAGACCATCTCGCCATGCTGGATAATCGCTACAAGCGTTCACTCAGTCCTGCTCGCTTTTTGATGCAGTTGAGACTCTATACCCCAAGCGAACTAAAGGGAATGGTGAGGGGCGGCAAACTTAATCGCACAACATTAGCTGTAGATTCTGGCTTTGATACACCCGCATTTCGTCAGAATTGTTGTTTGGGTGGGATATTAAAAAGGTTTGAAGCTTTGCAGGTAAAGAATGGCGTCCTAGGAAAGCCTGTCGCTAAAGCAAAGAGCGCCGGCCCCAAAAAGCACGACCAGAGAGAAAAATCGAATCAGGAAACCAGCCGATATAATAAGTTTTTACAACAGCGTGTTACTGAATTGGAAGCTGAGAATGAAGAACTGAAACTCAAATTATCACGCTATGAGGCTATTGATTCTGCACTGATTAATTTGGGAAGGATGCCACGATGAAGCCAGAGCCTACACGATATGATATGCAGGTCAGTAATATTTGGAAGGACACCAACGATGAGTTTATTTTCAGTGGTGTACCTATTGTTGCAGGTGTGGGTGCCAGTGGAAAGAAGTATGTTGTTGTAAAAACAGTCCGTAAAAAATTGCCTGTTATACCTGTTATTGGTCAGCATTGGCGCATTTATGGCACCAAGACAGTATCAACTGAGGTTAAAAATGGACGTGAAATTGCACGGGTTGATATAACGGCAGAAAAGCTGAGAGTAACAATGCCTGACGTTGATCGGGCTTTTGTACATTTTGTCGACAAAGAGAAGGCATTTCCCGGAGTAGGTAAAAGCTACGCAGCCAAACTTTGGCACCGCTACCAGAAGGGGATCTACAAGATTTTGGCAGACGGCGACATTCAATCACTTGAAGCTGTCATACCCCGCAAACCGGCTGAAAGTTTGATTGAGGGATGGAAAAAATATAACAATTTAAAGTACCTACATTGGTTTGCAGACCATTCCATACCACCGTCTGTTAGCTCCGACATCATCAAGTACCATGATGAAGATGCGATTGAGCAAATTAAATCCAACCCGTATATTTTGCAGGTGTATGGGATGACTTTTGACAGTGTTGATGAACTGGCACTCGAAAAGTTTAAGGTGGCGATATCAGACCCAAGACGCCTCATTGCTGGCGTTGAAGAAGCCCTCTATCGCCACTCACAGTACGGCCATACCGTGGCTAGTGAAAACGACCTGATGCGAAGGCTCCCATCGATACTTGGTGATACCGACCTTGCTAAAGAAGCTCTAAAACAGTCATTTACCAAGGCTGATGTGATTGTCGACGACGATGGTTATTATCATTCCCTTGGTGTGTTTGTCATGGAGCACGTCGTTGCAAGCCACTTTCTTGAGCTTGCTAAGAAGACTGATACATGGGGCGGTGAGCATGAAGAGGCACTTGCCTATGGCATCCAAGACCTGCCCTTCCCCCTAACAGAGCGACAGGGTGAGGCCGTCTGTGAGAGCCTGACACACTCTATCTACAGATTGATAGGGGGAGCAGGGACTGGCAAGACAACTGTGCTCAGATCGATTTTCAGGGCGTATTATCGCCTAGGTTACAAGATCTACCCTATGGCACTGGCAGGCCGTGCAGCAAAGCGGATACGTGAGGCAACAGGGGTTGCAGCCAGAACGATCACTGGATTCCTGAAAAACGTCAAAATCAAAGAGGGCGAAAAAGCCATTGTCGTCATTGATGAAAGCTCGATGATTGACCTGCCGAATATGTACCGCATTATCAGAGCGATACAGCCTGATACCCGCATCCTGCTAGTCGGTGATATAGGCCAATTAGCGGCAATCAATTACGGGGCTGTCCTCCGTGATGTTGTCCAGGCCGAATCAATTTCTGGTGTTGAACTAGACATCGTTAAGCGCCAAGACGGTTCGACAGGTATCCCTGAATTTACCTATGACGTCAGGAACGGCATCGTACCCTCCTGCTTCCCAGCGAACATCACGCTACATCAAACAGAATCCGATGATATAAATCAGGTTGTGACGGAACTATTTAAGCAAGATCCCGAAAACACCCTCATCCTTGCTGACACCTACAGAAACCCTCATGGTGGAGTTGATATCATTAACAGCATCTGCCAACAGGTGTGTAACCCAAATGGCGCTCAGTTTGAGTTTTCGATGAAGGGGCTTTGGAGTTACCTGAATATCCGTGTAGGAGACCCGATAATATTCAATAACAATGACTGGGACTCAGACATCCAAAACGGCACCATGGGGCATCTAATCGAGAATGCCAGCCTGGGCCACAAGGGCATGGTCGCACTCGATGATGGCAGGACACTAGAGCTGAATGAAACCCTTATCGACTACATCAGGCCAGCCTATTGTGTGACCCTGCATAAGGCGCAAGGGTCTCAATTTCCACGGGTTATCGTGGTTCTGGGTAGATCACAACGTATTGACCGTTCATGGATATACACTGCCCTCACTCGAGCTGAAATCCATATCGATATCGTTGGCACTTATGAGCAGTTCGTGAATGCAATTCAACGGCTGCCTGAGGCTGACCGCCGCAAAACCTCCCTTCACCGCTTACTCAAGGCGTAAAGCATCTCTCATGCCGCCTCTGGCGGCATATAAGGGCGGAAAGAAAGCTGAGGGGTTGCTGGACTGAATCCGCCCGAGACCCAGCGAAGCTGCTACTAGGCCAATCGGGCAGTGTTAGTGCGCAGCGCGCCCCCTGCAAAGCCGCTCTTCTGCTCTTTGCCCGCCCAAGCTAAAGTTATCAAAATAGCCCGTTGGGGCACCATTCTCTCCGAGTGTGGGTTTGCCATTTAGCGCGGGTGATTACTTACGAATCGAAAGTATTTTTACTGACAGGTATGGCGCTCTTCCTGGTTCATTTGGAAGATGGTTTTAATGTCTTAAGGGATATATCTGCGCGAGAGGTCAGTTTTTAATAACAAAATCCGCTATTTAACATATTCAAAGATTATGTGTACCTAGATTTGTCTTCTCGGTTTAACACAGAATTGCACTTTTTTGTGACTGGTCTATTGTTGTTATGAGGTATGTGCGCGCTTCGCGACAGTAAACTAATAAACTACTATGGTAAATAATTGTTACAGCACTCAATAAACTAGTATGGAATTACCCATGCATCCTCGCTAAGAGGAAGCACTACCTTTTGTAAAATATATTTGGAGAACAAATATGGTAACAATTACTATCATCATCGAATTTGGCAAGAAAGCTGTAGAATTAATGCGCCTTGGTCGATAGATGAAAATGCTGTAACAACAGTAAGCAAAGGCCTGGCATCTGCCAGGCCTTTTTATTTCCTGAATGGTGCAACTTGGCGAAACACGTCTCGGGGCAAAGATGAGTCAGCATAGGTCTTTGTGGCTCGAAGCTGGGCAAATATTGGTTGTCAGTATATACAGATATAATCAAGGCTGCGTGTTATACAAAATAGAAATTCCTTTATCTGCATATCATCCGGTCGCTGCGTGAGATTACGTTTCTACAGCAAGTCTCAATGCGTCGCTTGGATACGTTAGGGAAAGATAATGTGCCGCCTGGTAAGCCACGGGTTTAAATAATTGGGGCCAGCCAATACTGACCCCTTTTAGTTATAGTTGTGTAATTTCGATGATATAGATCAGCACTGGTATCAGCACCGCTAGCAATTTTAGGATATCTAAAAACAATACCATGATCGCCTCCGTAGTTAGGGAGACTATTAACCAACAGTTGAGTCCATTGGGTTAATGTCTCGGGTTGAAAGACAGATAGTGTTCGAGAGGCACTACCACAATTAATGATGACAAATACGCCAACATTTCATAAACTGCTAGTTGAGTCCATTGGGTTAATATCTCAATGTGCGTCGGTAAGGGAATGAGACCCCCTTACTGATGTAGATAGCTGGCCTGAGAAACCACCTATCAACACATCTAAGCCGCTGAAAAAGCGGCTTTTTTGTACCCTACTTTCAAAACCTGCAAAATTAAAACCTTCTTTTCAAAATCATTATACCGGAGTTACATGCGATTCCATCTATCAATATAGCGTTCATAAGAAAAAGCTTGCCCCTTGACCGAATAGAGCCGAAAGAAATCGCAAGTACCTATTCGGAAACTGTCTCTACACATTTCCTGACAACAATTAATTTCTTTCCCTGAGGACACTATACCAGCTAAAAATCATTTTTTTTGAACAGCCATGGTTTTATTCGTTCATTCCGGTAAACATACCGCCACCCCTGCCCGACAGTCCTTCCCTCTATCTATAATTATGCTAATCCGACACTGTCGCTTTTCATTACCCTTATCACTTCCCCACAGGTCGGTTCTGGGTCGAGGGGCTGTACACCTGCCATTTTTCTAAATTTCTCTGGGCTCACGCTGCTCTGAACCTATCCGAAGGGTAATCATTCTGAGGGCTATTAAATATAAACGCTTATAATTAATGAAACTGTTGGACATATACGTTTCAGCGACTTTGTATCGCGGATAGACTGAAAGGTGATTCGATTTACATGAAGTTGCTAAGCTAACGAACGTTAGTCTAACGTTCGTTAGCTTAGTGAAGAATTTTGGTTTTACGACCTAGGCTCTCAGAAACGTTATTGGTAAGTTAGCGTCAGTGCAGTAGCGTCTTCATCACCAACCAAATCAACAACCTCACTGTATTTAGTAGCCTTGCCATGTACATGTATATGAGCCCGGCCATCAAAGCTGATTAGCCACCACTTTGACTTACTGAACACAATGAATAACTCATCAACCCGATACCTTAGCTTTGAGCACTGGATGCATGTCAGTTGCCCATTCTCCTCAAAGGTTTGACGGTACAGCCTACAGCCACAACAGAAGTCATTAGTGCTTTTGATATTGGTAATCATGACAACCGGATATCCCGTTCAGTGATGGACAGGAGCAACGATACAGGGTCTTCTTCGGACTCACCGGCAACAACACGGTTAGCAATAGCAACCCTAAGTTGCTCAATAGAAATCCCTAGCTGTTTCGCTTTTGCAGTCATTAGAATTTCAAAATCAGTCATATAAGCACACCTATCTATTATCACTCAGATAACTGTATATCCATACAGTTTAGAGATAAAGTTTTTTTAGCCTGTTTAGTGCGATGCTGTGTTGGAAGGGGAAGAAAAAATGAATGACAGAGGTTGTTCTACAATTTATCCAGGAACCCATGGGCATTTGCCGGTGCAGACGACTTCCTAATATTGGCGACAGATTGTCGCCAATATTAGGGTTAACAAGAGTTGTTGCTAGACTTACTAACGTGCAGGTTTGGCAGGACTAATACACTTGGATAGAGATGAATTCCTCTAAAATCACTGGCAGTACACTTTTGGCAGAGGAAAATGAGGAGCAAGCTACCGTTTTAGCTCACTCACTCACTTTAAAACTGCCAATTTTGACTCTCACAAAGAAGCGTAGACAAAGACTCTCACTCTACTACCTATCCATTAGTTAAATTCAAACTGGTACAGCAAGTCCGCAGCACTGTCCAAGCCAGAGACAACTTCCACATACAGATCTTTCATCAGGCGGTAACGCACGGTAAATTCTGGGATAGAGTTGAAAATCCCTACCCCATATTTCACCTGAAGGCCAGGGGCAATGTAGCCACTGATGGTCACTTGGGTATCATCTCCCGTACCCGCAGTATCGAGCGCTAGGTCCTGGACACCAAAGGCTTCACCTACATTCCCCACCAGCTGACCACTCTGAGCCAAGCCCATAGTCAATAAAGTGGTTGCCATAGCATCGCTGTTATCGCCCGACTCACTGTCCAGATCCCTACCCCGTAGTATATAAGACAGCGCATTTTGTTGTGGCATGGCCGGATCCGAGAAAATATCAACCCTCGGCTCATCAGCAGGGCCTGTAACCCTAAGTCCTGCAATCACATCATCTTCGATATTGTTAGGATCGCGAATTGCCTCTATCGACAAATAAGGCTGGTCGGCAGGACCATTGAATAAGATTTGTCCTTTTCGGATCACCAATTCCTGGGCAAATGAGCGGTAGGTACCGTCCCTCAGATTCACCTCACCGTATACCAACGGCCCTTTTTCATCCTGACGGACATTAAGATCCCCCACAAGATCGGCCTTAAGCCCAAACGCTGACAACTTAACATCATTACCAATTCTGACCAGCACATTGGTCTTCACATTGAACGGGATGGGTTTATCCGTCTCTATTGGCTGTAGATCATCGTTCAGCAATATCTCATCATCCGATACCGACACGGCTGATTCAGGCAGTTGGTCAACGGTAATACGCCCCCATGGGATAGCAACACTACCGGTGATTTCAGCTTGTTTCGGTGATGCCTTAATTGTTAAATCTGGCGTTACCTTCACCGCAAGCAAAGGTGGTACTGTGACTTCGAGTTCACGGCCATTAACCCCAAGCTGACCACGCCAATCCGCTAAATCCTGCCAGTTACCATCACCGGTAATATTGAGCTTGCCGTCCGGTGTCACCACCTCACCGCTAAGCCGTGCCTGATAACCACTGAAAGTCGCGGTAATATCCGCTTTATCAACATCAACTGGCACGGTGCGTCCCGAAGCCTTCACGTTACTGACTTTGAGCAAGCCGTTCACCGCTGGATGCATCACAGGCCCCGTCACCGAGATATCAGCATCAACCTGACCATCGAAAGTGTGGTAGTCCATCATTAACGGTTTAAGGAAACCAAGCATGAAACGATCCAGTTTCAAATTGGCATCTAGCTGCTGCTCACCACTTAAAGGGGTAACCTTGGCGCGACCACTCAAGTCACCATTGTTTCGAATGGCAAATAACCAATCAGCATTCAGGGTATCTTGTTTCACCTCTGCGTTGATCGTTACCTTATCCCAACCAACAGTGACGGGCTCCAGATCTGGGTCTTCCTGCTGAGTCACACTGCCTGCGGGTAAAGTGACGCTGGCTTTAACATAGGGTGCTGACTTCGGCGCCCATGCTACTTCAGCCTGTGCGCCTGCACTACCTTTCAGCGTGACGGTATCCGGTAGATATGGCTCCAGCATCGCGAAATCAACATTACTGAGCGATACATTGGCACGGCCGCTGGCCCCTGCTTCCATATTCTGGGTCAGACATAAAGCCGCCCTATCCCTGTCTTGTTTCCAGCAATGTGCAGCAACACTCGCTAGTTGCTTGTCAAAGCGGTAACCAATGGCTGTAGAACGATCAAGCTTCCATACCCCCAGTTCGGTATCAATCTCCCCTTGCTGGAGAGCACCACGCCATCCCTTGTCCCTATCGAGCTCCCCCTGAAGGCGCAATGCCGTGCTAACCGGTTCTGCATTCACATCCAGCACTAACTGATGCTGCTTTTCACTTCCTTGGAACAATAGCGAAAGATCGTTGAGGGTAAACGTGTCATAACGCCCTCCCGATGCGGTTAGGCTGACATCAGCATCCAGCAGCGGCATCGGGGTGATCTCCCCTTTCAAAGTAAGTTTCTCTAGCGAAGCCAACTCTTCCCACCCTAAAGCTTCGCCAACCAAATCAACATCCAGATCTGGCTCTGCCATTTTGCCTTTCAACTGCACGCTGCCCAGAACACTCCCCCTTAACCCTGGCAGGGACTGGGACAGATCAGGGGCATTAATTTCCGCAGCCATATCCCAAGTTTTGGTCAAGCGGCCCTTAGCTGAAAAGCCATTTGGACCATGTTTCAATACCAGCCCTTCAGTATCGAGCTGGATGTCGCCTTTTCCGGAGGTATCTTTTGCCGAAAGCTGGCCATTAAGATCAAGCTGCTGCTCCATCACCTCGCCATCAACCACCAGCTCCGGCAGTTCAACAAACCAACCGCCTTGTTGGGTTAGCCCACCGGACGTCTTTAGCCTACCGTTCAAGTCACCCGGTACATCCTGCCATTCCAAACCTGGTTGAATATGGCTGAAGGCAAGTTCCCCCTGCCAGCTCACCAAATCTTTCCAACTGGCCTTGGCACTGCCCGAGATATTGCCTCCCAAGGTATCGACACTGAGACGGCTCAGCTCAACATTCTCAAGTGTTCCCTTTCCGACAAGTTCAGCACCAACGGCTGGCATCGGCTTGCCATCAATCTGGCTAGCCAAGGTAAAGCTGTATCCTTCAAGGCTGCCTTTTGCCGTCAACGCCGTCTCTTTAACCTCAAAATCGGGTTCGCTATCAATTGGCCATTGCAGATGCTGGCTATCAAGCGAGAGTTCAAACGGCAAGCTCGGATCCAATGGCGATAATTGACCTTTCAACCAAGCATCAAGCGTCCCTTTCACCCGGGCATCCAATATCAAATTAGCCACACTGCCCTCGGCATTGAGGACCAAATCATGATTGGCGACGGGAGCTATATGAATGGCAGCATCAGCATCAAGTACCAACGGATAGTCGCCCGCCAAAGTCACCTTGGCATTGGCTTTAAGATCTGCCTGCGGCGCAGACACCTCAAGCTTCTCCACCGCAACATCGCTGCCCTTTGCCGAAGCAACCAGCTCGAGCTTTTGCACGGTCTGGGGTGTTTCCCCATGAAGGGTAAAGTCTTCAATGGTAAAGCGTTGGATCTCGACGGATAGAGGAATGAGCACTTCAGGCAGAACGATCGGCTCAGGAGTCTCCTTCTGGGGCTCTGTAGCCTCAGTGGGATCTGTTTCTGCAGAGGCCAGTGTAAGATCTATCTTCTGCCAATCAGTCGGCTTGAGGACCAGCTTATCCCCCACCATCTCTGCGGCACTTGAGAAGTGCTGCCACCCGACTTGGTTACCCAATACATCAAGCTCAATATCATCAAGCACCAAGCGAGAAAGCGTGATAGGAATAGGCAGACTGATCTCGGTGACCGGCTCCGAAGGCGCTTCTTCTTCGGCATCTTCCTGCACAGGGGGAAATTGTGGCATCGAGAAGCGCACCCCGCTCACCGCAAGATTGGAAATACATACTGCCGGGGTCAGCAGGCAGCTATCTTCAATGTCCAAGGCCAGTTGCGCCAGTGAAAGATCGATGCTGTCATCATTATAAACAACCTGTTCAAGGGAAAATCCATTCAACAAGCTACCTTGGGATCCACCAATACTGAGGGAAGGCAGTGCTTTCTGCGCACCCCACACAGCAACTTTGATCCCTGCAGGGGTATACAGCAATGCTGCAACGGCAATCACCAATACCATCAACAATGCCAACAAGGCGATGGCTGAGCGCTTTACCCAAATCATATTTCTGGCCCCAATACAAAGTGGAGCTGGAACTTGTCTTTTTTCTTGTCCAGCCCCCAAGCAAAATCAACACGGATAGGTCCAACAGGCGATGCCCAACGAACGCCGACACCAGTACCTGCTACCCACTCGGGGCTATCATTCCAGGCTGAGCCATAGTCGTAGAATACCGCTCCCCACCAATCACCATATACCCGGTATTGGTATTCAAGCGTGGAAGTCACCATATACTTACCACCTTCCCTGAGGCCTATTTCGTTACGAGGTGAGATTGACTCATAGCTGTAACCTCGCAGGCTGTTATCCCCCCCGACAAAGAAGCGCATCGAGGGTGGGATATCTTCCAATCTATCTGCGATGACGGCACCACCATCTAGGCGCAACAAGCCACGGTGGTTCTCCCCTGAACTGCGTATCCAGGCCGATCGCCCACGAAAGCGTGTCAAGCGAGTATCAGAACCCAAAGCAGGATCTGAATACTCGATAGATATCAACTGTTTGTCCCCCCAGGTTGGCATTGCACCACCTCGAAGCCGCGTTTTGTCATAGCTGATCCCAGGGATCACCATAGTCAAATTTCCGCTTTCAATTTTGCCCTGGGTATAATCTTCATAAAGCAAACGTAATGAAGCGATTCGTTTCCATCCTGACTCCAAACGCCAATGACGCTCGACGGCCAAGTTAGTTTCGGTACTGACCGTGTCATGGTTATCGACATAACGGATCCCGCCAACTATTTGGTAATAGTCATTCAACACATCATCGAGCGGGATTTTGTAGGTTGCTTCAATCTTTGGCTGAATTTCTGACAGTTCGGTTTTAATGCTCAAACTGTGGCCCTTGCTGTTTAACCAGGGTTTGCGCCAGTTGAATTTAAGACGTGGACCGACATCGGTCGAGAAACCGATACCGGTTTCAATTTGGTTTTTTACTTGTGGTTTAACGACGACACTGACAGGGATTTCATCATCCTTGATCTCGGCAAGTTCACCACCAACAAAGATGGACGAAAACCAACCGACATTGGACAAGCGCTGGTTAAACTCCCCCAATGTAGAGGCAAGGTATGGGTCACCTTTCTCATAAGGCATTAACGATTCTAGGCGATCAAGTTCAATCTGGCTGCCTTCAAAAACGGTTTCTCCAAAGTTATAGCGTTGGCCAGATGCGTACTCGATAGTAATAAAAGCTTCGTTACGGCTTGGAGCAACCTCCATTCGGCTCACTGTCAACTCGCCATCAAAGTATCCTTTTCGAATCGCTAAGCTCGTTAGTGAAGACTTCAGTGATTCATACTTTCCATGATTGAGTGTTTGCCCCAACCCCAACCCACTTGTGCGTACCAAGGCTAAGAAATCAGGGTCATTTTTAGCCATCCCAGTCAAAATAATATTACTGCGGGCGATAGTGGTTTTGGGGCCAGCATCAACCTGCACAATCAGCTCTCTGCCATCTTCAGCTTCGGAAAAGCTAATTGTGGGGTTATAGCGCCCTAATGCTTTTAGTGCATCGCGGATCTCTCCCTCAAGCTGCTCGCGAAAGCGCAAGGAAGTACTGTAATCTTGTTCTGGTATCGCAGACACATAGGCATCTACATTGTCCTCAAGGCTTCCTTTTAACCCTTTTATTGTCAAAGAGGTGGCGGCTGAAGCCGGTATCGCAACGGTGAGCGCAAATGTTGCTAGGCCATACCGCAAAAAAGGTATCTTCATTCTTATTTACTTCATTGGTTAGCGCATTATTTTTTTATCTTTGTGCATGGTTAATTTTGACAAAGCACAGCCCTAACTGCCAATCTTTTGCTGTGAAAATCTGCTTAAGTTGATTGTCTTCGCTGTTTCCTCTACTTTGAACAAAGTCAGTGACTGCAAAATAAGGAAATAACCATGTCGTCAGCCAAGCAAACCTTACCAACAGAGAGCCAAGCCTTGATTGGAAGGGCTACCCCCATCATCCCTTCTATCCCCCATGCAGTGAATGGGACACTATTAAATGACGATATCCCGAGCAGTATGGAAGTACTCACTATCGGAATGGGGTGTTTCTGGGGTGCAGAAAGACTGTTTTGGCAGCAGGAGGGAGTTTACAGTACCGCTGTTGGATACAGCGGTGGATTAACGCCAAACCCAACCTATGAAGAGGTATGTACCGGGCGAACAGGGCACAGTGAAGTCGTCAGGGTAATATTTGACCCGAAGCAGATAAGCTTAGAGGCCCTACTCACTCTATTCTGGGAAAAACACGACCCCACCCAAGGTATGCGCCAAGGCAATGATATTGGTACCCAGTACCGCTCAGCCATTTACACCTACTCAGACGAACAGTTTCAGGCGGCAACAGAGAGTAAAACCCGTTATCAGCAGGCCCTGAAAAGTGCCACAATCACTACCGAAATCCTGCCTGCCGGTACATTCTATTTCGCTGAAGATTACCATCAGCAGTATCTTGCCAAAAACCCCAATGGCTACTGTGGACTAGGCGGAACTGGCATCTGCATGCCCCCGCAGCACCAAGACTAGACGGCCTCAGCACTAAGGAGCTGGATCTCCCGGTTAACTTCGCTTAACACATTCAGCGCCTTGGTATCTTGTCTTTTTGGCGGCAGCAAGCGTCCCCGGTCAAATTCATAAGCCCCAACACCGATAATGAACAATCGGCCTCGGAAGTAACTTTTCACATAGCGTGCGACTTGGTTTGGTCGATATTGTTTGAATACTCTTAACATGGTTCCCTCACAAAATTACTATTAATATAGACCTTGAAAACAGCCAGATGTTTCCTTTTTCCAAGATTGCCTAATTTATAAGAAATTAAGCAAGTTACTTGCCAGTTAAGCAGTGTTTAGCTAGCTTATTCTCACCCCGCAAGGCAACTCACCGTTTTACGCACTTTGTTTTATATTTTCGTGATAAAGTTCAAGGCTTTATAAACTGGTTAAACCAGCTCGCCATCACTAATCTAAGATAATGGCGCGTCTAATAAATAATGGAAATAAAGATGAATAAGAAGCCAATCTTCGCCATGCTGGCCATGCTGCTACCGGGTACAGTATTTGCCCATAACCTCTCTGTCGGAGAAGCACTTCCGAATGCAGTGGTTGCAGATAAAGGTGAAATTACTCTACAAGATGACAAAATTGTCTATCAAGATTGGAACAGCAACCAACTTGCGGGCAAGGTAAGGGTGATCCAAGCTATCGCCGGCCGCAGTTCGGCCAAGGCAATGAATGCCGATCTGATGACGGCTATCACTGCAGCAGACTTCCCGGATGATCAGTACCAGACAACCACCATCATCAACCAGGATGATGCTATGTGGGGTACAGGAAGCTTCGTTAAATCATCTGCTGAAGACAGCAAAAAGGAATTCTCATGGTCTTCCATGGTCCTCGATGCCAAGGGGAGCGTCCATAAATCGTGGCAACTCGCCGCAGAAAACTCAGCCATCATTGTTCTCGACAAAGATAGCCAAGTCCTTTTTGTCAAAGAAGGTAAACTGACAGAGCAAGAGATTAATCAAGCACTTGAGCTAATAAAAAGTAACCTTTAGGGTGACTTAACAAACCTTAAATAAGAAATAAAATGATAATGGAGGCCATATTCTAGCAATAGTAGTAATGTTATATTATTACACCACATGGATATGGCTTTTTATTTTATCAAAGTGAACCTTGCGCAGCGTTGGACACCGAGACCAAACAATTTACTGATAAGTCCGAACATCATCGGGCCAGTTACTGTATTGCACCAACTTGATGCACTTGTTAACTATCTCTGCACCAATGGCAACTCGGTCTACCACAACCTCCTAGGCCATACCGCCCTACCGGCGGTACATAAAAAGCCTTTATCTACCGTTTTCATTTCAGAACCCGACCTAGGCTTTCTGCAATATCTCTCCTCAATCGCACGTTCACCTCCAGTGCATTGAGTGACTTTAATCCAATACATTTTATTCATTGACTTATTTTTGGGGTAACCATGCGTTTAAATCACTCTCTTTCACCGATTGCTACTTTGTTCGTCACCCTCGGCTTGGCCGCTTCAGGCTCTGCAGTTGCAGACGACCACTTCCGTCAACATGATGCCCATGTCCATGGTGTGGTTGAAGTCAATATCGCTCAGGATGGCCAAGACTTATTAATGGAAATTCACGCCCCAGGCGCTGACGTGGTTGGCTTTGAGCACGCTCCCCAAACTGACGAGCAAAAAGCGGCGGTCGAAAATGCGATCGCAAAACTAAAAGCACCAGATTCAACTTGGATGCTGACTGCCAATGCAAAATGCCAATTGGTAGAAAGCCAAGTTACAGAAACGCTATCCTCTGGTTCTAGTGACGGTCATGACCATGACAAGCATGATCACGACGACCACGGCCATGACCACGACAAGCATGATCATGACGACCACGGCCATGACCACGACAAACACGATCACGACGACCACGGCCATGACCACGACAAGCACGATCACGACGACCACGGCCATGACCACGACAAGCACGATCACGACGACCACGGCCATGACCACGACAAACACGATCATCACGACCATGACCATGACCATGACCATGGTGCACACGGTGAGTTCTCAGCACAATACACTTACAAGTGTGACAACATTGACCAGCTAACAGATATTAATACTCAGTGGTTTACTCAGTACCCATCAACTGAAAGCATCACGGTCAACGCTATCACCGATAAAGGCCAGAAAGGGGGTTCGCTAACTTCAGCCACTACCTCTTTCCGTTTCTAACTTCCCAGTAACCCAAATGGGGAAGAAATTCCCCATTTCAGGACAGACCATGAGCATCATTGAGATCCGCGAACTCACATTCCAATGGCCCCGCCAAG
Organism: Photobacterium sp. BZF1; assembly: GCF_014349205.1. Classification (NCBI taxonomy): domain Bacteria; kingdom Pseudomonadati; phylum Pseudomonadota; class Gammaproteobacteria; order Vibrionales; family Vibrionaceae; genus Photobacterium; species Photobacterium sp. BZF1. The sequence goes on along the minus strand of NZ_JACSOF010000013.1, from coordinate 1,169 downwards.
CCACTCCCTTGCTAGATATCCCCTCCCTCATCATCAACAAGGGAGAAAAAGTCTTTATCAAAGGTCCCAGTGGCAGTGGCAAATCAAGCCTACTTGGCTTACTAGCTGGAATTAATGAGCCAACAACCGGCACGATAGAACTGCTAGGCCAACCATTTAGCCACCTGAAACCAACGGCCAGAGACCGTTTCAGGGCTGATCATATTGGCTACATATTTCAAATGTTCAATCTACTGCCTTATCTGTCAGTAATTGATAATGTCCTGCTACCCTGCCGATTTTCCGAACTTCGCAAAAAACAAATAGACGGAAGCCTATACCAACAGGCGAAGCAACTGCTTACCCAACTGCATTTACCCGCAGAATGCCTAAGCCGCCCGATCAGTGACCTCAGCATTGGTCAGCAGCAACGTGTTGCCGCAGCCAGGGCGCTGATAGGCAAACCACAACTGTTAATTGCTGACGAACCAACCTCAGCCCTCGACCATGATAACCGAGAGGCCTTTATTCAATTACTCATGACCGAGTGTGACAAATCGGAGACGACACTACTGTTCGTCAGCCACGATGAAACATTAGAAGCACTCTTTGACCGCAGCATCAGCCTCAACACAATCAACCAAGCTGCGAGGGGACAGTAATGACCGCCATTTTCCGCCTTGCTTGGCAAAGCCTAACGAACCGCAAGGCCACTGCAGTATTAACCCTATTGACCGTTGCGATTTCAGTAACCTTACTACTGGGCGTAGAGAAAGTCCGAACTCAGGCTAAGTCCAGCTTTGCCAATACCATCTCAGAAACAGATCTCATCGTGGGTTCACGCTCTGGCCAGGTCAACCTGTTGCTGTATTCTGTTTTTCGAATCGGCAATGCCACCAATAACATCGACTGGAAGAGTTTCCAAGAGATCAGCCAGCACCGCTCTGTAAAATGGGCGATCCCGATTTCATTGGGAGATTCACATCGTGGCTTCCGTGTTATTGGTACCAATGGTGATTATTTCAAGCATTATCGGTATGGCCAGAAACAGCCCTTACAATTAGCTCAGGGAGAGGTCTTCGATAGCTTGTTTGAAACGGTTATCGGCTCTGACGTTGCTAAAAAGCTCGATTACAAGATTGGCGATGAGATAATTATCGCCCACGGTATCAGCGACCAATCCTTTAACC
>NZ_JACSOF010000012.1:0-66024 GCF_014349205.1 Photobacterium sp. BZF1 | reverse complement strand
TTTAATTATTTCAAACTGTATATTTTATTTAGTATTCACCATAACCGCCACCAAAAAAAACAAGCCAGCAACATAGCTGACTTGTTTTCTTTTAGTGGAAGGTTTTACACATTCTCGTCCATCACCGGAGAGTCATCCTGCTGCGAACCGGAAGAGTCATTCTCATACGATGAGCTATCATCCATTACATCAACCCCTTGGTTGCTGTTATCCCCTTGGGTCCAGTCGCCGTTTTGTCCTCCCTCATCCTGCATTGCAGGTTGGTTATTATTGGCCCCTTGGTTACCTTGCATCGCATAATCATCATCTACTTCGATAGTTACAGATCCTGAAGCCCCCTCTACAGCTTCTCCCATGTCCGTCTGTCCCTGGATAGTAATTGTTGCCTCTCCTTCGAAGTCATCAGACAGATTCATAGCAACAGGCTTGGAAAGATCCCCTGTTACCGTATAGGAACCATCATTATTGAGCAGAGCATCCGGGAGGGTTGCTCCCTCAGGCAAACCATCTATCTCAACTTGGGAAACCTCAGAATCACCCGTTACCTCATCTGGAATATCCAACTGCACAGTATTACCCGGCGCTGCTGTTATATCGCTGTCAGCCTCCTCTCCCTCTTGCTGGCTATCATCAGACTGATCAACGGTTGCGGTTTGGGTATCGACATCTTGTCTATCTCCCTGCTCCGACTCGGCCATTGCCGGCTCGCTGTCTGGATCTTGATATTCATCGACATCCAATGATAACTGGTGGACTGCTGTTGTTTCTCCATCAGAAGAAGTCACCTCAAGAGGTAACTGACCGGCAAAGTCATCATCACTCCAAAATACCCACTCATCACCGTCTTGGATAAGTGTTCCTTGTTCGCCATGATAATCAACATCGGTTATGGTCGACTCATCGCTAAGATTGAGTGCCTCAAGTAATTCCTCTGGAGTCAAAGTCAGAGATCCCATTTCATCCAGCATAAACTCCGAGGTTTCTGGCTCGGCGACAGCAACGTTAAAGTGGGACTGAATGCTGCTATTGCCATCGGTAGCAACAAAAGCAATTTGCGCCTGACCGGCAAAGCTCTGGGCCGGCGTAAAGGTATATTGACCTTCACTGTTGGTCTCAAGTACCCCTTGCCCAGCAATGAGCTGGACAGATTCAATGCTCAATTCATCGTTATCCGCATCGGACAACTGACCCAGCATATCGGCATCGGTGAAAATCAGCTCGTTACCCGCCCCGAGTTCCGTTGTTGCAATGTTATCGACTACAGGTGCGCTGTTGACATTCTCTGCTTGTTCCGTCGACTCTGTAACAGCAATACTGCTTTGCACATCCACCAGATTACCGCCCTGGTTCACCTGATAGGCAAAGTCAACCGGCCCTTGTGTATCAACTGCAGGGGTAAATGACCAAGTCCCGTCACCATTATCGACCAGTTCACCTTGGGAGCGGTCTATCAAGTGGACACCCTGAACTGAATCAGAATCTGTTGTTTCCAAGCCTTCGGCCATATCCAGCAAGTCATCCATTGTCAGAACTAGAGTCTCTCCCTGTGCAATATCAAAATCGGTATAGGCCTCGGTGGGTTCTGGCAGTGCATTCGATGTTTCATCACCGTAGTCAGCAGTCGTCGCCGATACGGTAATAAAGAAACTGCCGCTAAAGTCATTAGGTGGTGTCAGAGACAAGTCTTCAAAACTCCAGGTGGTAACGTCGATAACCTGCCCGGGCTCTGTGATTGTAACCGTATTGTCACCATCGGAAACAACAAAGCCGACAGGAAAGCCTGTGATAACCAGATTGCTTAACTGTTCTGACGCATCGAGCATATCGACATTTAAGCCCAACAACCCTGTTGTATCTTCATCGAAGACCAAAGGTCCATCATGATCAGTTGTAATTACTGCACCGTCGGCCACCGGACGAATATAGACTGGAACGTCCATTACTGTTGTCGCCCCGCTTGGATCACTGACCTCAACCTGCAACTCTGCAGTGCCTGAATAGTCATCTGCCGGTGTAAATGTCCAACTACCGTCCTCATTTTGCTCGATGTCACCGGCATCTTCGCCCTCGACAGTGATCACTTTTGATACAACCAGATCATCACCGTCTAAATCGCCGAACAGATCGAGCATGTCTTCAGCCCTGAAGGTGAAAGCACCATCTTCATATGTCGTCAGATGAGCATTCCCACCGTTGAACGGGGTATCATTGACAGGCATTACATCCACTTTAAGCGAACCATCTACCACGTTATCGCCGTCTGAAATAGCGTAATCCAACTCAATCAAACCGTTGAAGTCCGGCGGGGTGATAAGATGGTACATACCATCTTGCTGAAGCTGAAGATTACCTGTCGGCGGTTGTTTCAACGACAAACTTTCTAAAGACAATTTATCGCCATCGGCATCGGTTGCCTGAGAGAGGATGAATGCCGGATCAATTTCCAATATTTGATCTTCATTGACATCAAAGGTTAGCGTTGGGGCCTGGGGAAGATCTTCCACCGGTTTGACATCGACCGAAACGGTTGCAGTATCAAACGATCCATTGCCGTCGGTGACAGTATAGGTAAACGATGCTAGCCCGTTGTAATCTGGCGCTGGGGTAAAGACAACATTGCCGTCCCCGTCCAGTTCAACCTGACCTTTGGTTTCGTCGGTTGCTTCTACTGCCGTAATGGTAAGGGCATCCCCATCGGCGTCTGTATCATTGGCAAGCAAATCAGCAGGGGCAATAACCAACTGGCCGTCTTCTTCAACCTCAATAGCTCGGCTGGTGATGCCCTGCCGGACATCGACCAGTTGCTCGGTGACATCCATCGGCTGATCGGCTTTGCTATGGTTCAGATCCAAAGCAAGGGTATTGGTATCCTCGCTGCCGTCAGCCTGAATGGTGGTCATCTGAATTTCATCAGACATAGTACGGGACACTGTCATGTTCTGAACCACATAGGTCCCGTTGCCACCCTCGGTACCCAAGGTAAAGTGATGCACAGGCACATCGGTGGTAAAGGCATAGGTATCCTGATATTCACCGGACTCACGGAACCCACCCTGACTATCGATAAGGTTATCCTCGGCATCAAAGGCCTGGATTATCACCTCTGTTGCCTTGCTGCTACTTTCATCGAAGTAGCCACCCAGACCATCAAGCTGGAAAGTAATCTGATTAACATCCTCCCCTTCGATCGTCACTGTAAGGTATTCATCACCACTCAAACCGTTCTTGCTATCATTACCTATACCCGCACCCTTGTGGCTTCCGGCACCATTCCAGGCAGCTAGGTCACCTTTACTGACTTCGGTGGTAATGGTGACGCCATCTTCTTGATAAACGGCCTTATTACCATCTACGACACCCCAGTCGTCAACACTGGCTGTGCCATCAAACACGCTAGTCGAGGTATCATTGTCAAAGCTGCCCACCATGATATCGCGGGTGCCGGCCTGTACAATATCGGTATCAGGGACAAACTGTACCTGAGCATCAGCAGGATACTCTGTACCAACCCCCATCTCTTCCCATTCCCCTTCGGCATTCATATGCTGAACCGTTCCATGTTCTGGCGCAGCATCAAGCCGGATTTGTGGCTCTTGGGCTGACATACGGCTATCGTCAGCAGCTACCACTTCATCGTTGACCGCCGTTACGGTAACGTCCAAACCGGCCGCAACCGTTTCCTGACCATCCGTCACATCAAAGGTCAGGCTCAGCTCTCCGTTGAAGTTTTCATCTGGTGTGATAGTGAATGAACTATCATCATTACGTTCAACGTCACCCTCACCGTTAATAAGCTGCAGGTTTTCAGCTGTGAGCTCATCACCATCAACATCTGTCGCATTTGCCAATAACTGAGCTTGAGAAAGAGTAACAGAGCCGTCTTCATCAATGGTATAAGTCAAATTCTCACTGACATCTGGCCCATCATTAATGGCAGCAACCTGCAACGTAGCGCCGGAGGCCACTTGGCTGCCTTCACCGTCGGTAACGTCGAAACTGATCGCCAAATCACCGTTCACATCTTGATCCGGTGTCACCTTATAAGACTTATCGCCCGCCTCGGGATCAACTACGGTGGTAAACGTCGCATTGGCAATACTGAGGTTGACTACCGACAAGTCATCACCATCGACATCGCTGGCATTGGCGAGTAGCGCCGCCTCGGTGATCACCAGACTGGTATCCTCATCCGTATTGAATTGCAACGGGCTACCCTCGTCGATAACCACTGCGTCATTAACGGGGGCAACATTAAAATCCAGTGATGCGCTTGTCGATGCCGTTTCAGGAATATCGTCATCTTCCGTCGCCTGCTCAATTGACGTCGCGGTGACTGTCAGGGAAACCGGACCATGAAAATTTTCGCCACCCTGGAAGGTCAACTGATCCAAATCCCAGCCGTTGATATCGACACTGTTGTCTTCACCTTCCGCCGTAAATGTATTGTCAGCATCAGTCAGTGTCGCCCCATCTGGTAGCCCGTCTACCACTAGGGATTCCAAAGATTCAGAACTATCTGTATCACTCAATGCAGATTGAATATTCAGTGGTGTCGGTTGGTCTTCAGTGACTTCTTTGACTACCGAGATTGAATCCAATAGCCCACCAAGGCTATTGTCGTCTGGCGAATCGAACTCGAGCTTAGGATTGTCAGTTGTCGCGGTAAACTGGTAGCTATGATGATTCCAGCCTGTTTCCTCGGGGGCCAGCGAATCGATCAACTGCTCCTCGAAGTAAATATCGATCTGCGAATCTTCACCTTCGTGGTTTTTACGCGCGGACATATCAAATTCAAGCGTGACCACTTCGCCGGCTTTGACATCGAGGTTGGTGTAAAGATTAGATTCATCCCCACGGTTGGCTTCAAGCTCAATCACACCACCACGGTTATCGCCTACGCCATAGACATAGTCCTGGTGGATTTCGATATGGTTGTTATGGTTATCGGTATGCCAGCCGGTCAAGGCTGTATCATGCCCCAGCCCGAAATCAATCAGGTCCATATCAGTCAACGATACAGTTAGCGACGGCTCGTCAGCATCAGGTGTAATCGTCACCGGGGCCGTGAAAATTGCATCTACCTTGGTGTCGTTGACGGTAATTTTCAGTCCCGCATCACCACTGTAGTCGGCATCTGGGGTGTAGGTCCAATCCCCTGTATCGCCATCGCGGGTAACCGTGCCATTGCCTTCAACACTGATGTTGGTCACGCTCAAATCATCGTTATCAACATCGGTCACATTCTCAAGCAACGAAGCCTCAGTTATGGTAATCGAACCGTCTTCGGCAATGTTGTATGACGTCTCGGCAAAGACCGGGACATCATTAACCGCGGCGACATCGAGGGTTCCCGAGGCTGGCGTCACCGCGCCATCGTTGTCATCGACCTCAAAAGCAAAGGGCACTTCGCCATTGAAGTCATCTTTTGGGGTAAAGGTAAAGCTGCCGTCCCCGTTATCCTTCAGATCACCGTATTGAGGGTCTATATCAAGGTTAATCGCCGTCAGGGTGTCGCTGTCCACATCGGTGGCATTTTGTAGCAGCATTTCCTGGGTGAAGGTAATTGCGGTATCTTCTGTGCCATCGATATTGGTCTTCTCAACCACTGCCGCATCGTTTTGTGGCGTGACATCGACTGACACCGTCGCGGCATCAAACGAACCGTTGCCATCAGTAACGGTGTATTCAAACGATGCCGGGCCGTTATAGTCAGGTTCTGGGGTGAAGACCACATTGCCACTTTCGTCCAGCTCTACTGTGCCGTGGGTATCAGCGGTAGCAGAAACTTCAGTAATCGTCAGCGTGTCACCATCGGCATCGGTGTCGTTCGCCAACAAGTCAGAAGGACCAATGACAAGCTGTCCATCTTCTTCAACCTCTATTGCATTAGTTGCAACTGCGGAAGGAGCGCCGAACGAAGCAATCGATGGCCCATCATCACCAGATAACGAACTATCATCCTGAGCAACAACGGCATCATTGATAGGGTCAACCGTTAACATCATTTGGGTGGGAGTAGTAAATTCACCGTCTGTAATATCAAAAGACAGTGCAAGATCCCCATTGAAATCTTGCGGCGGGGTAATCTCAAAGGTGCCATTACCGTTATCGATAACCCGGACATCCGGGTGGGCGGTCGTTACATTCTGAGCAACCAACGCATCACCATCAGCATCAGAGGCGTTAGCCAATAAATCATCTTGAGTTAGGGTGATGGTGGTGTCTTCATCGGTCGAGGCAGCCGCTGGGCCAGTTACCTCTGGTGCAAACTCCCTGGCATCAACGTGTATGGTCTGGGTAGTAGTCGCCTCATCATTATTTGATCGCTCAGTCGCTGTCGCCTCAACAACTAAATCAAATTCATCATTAAAATCTTCAGGTAATTGCAGCTGAATTGTCTCTTCGATAGCGACAGTCGGCAGCAAGATTGGCTTTTCACCATCAGAAAGGATTTCACCACGGAAGATACTGCTATTCTCTTCTCCCATATCAATGGTGAACATAAAATCATCGTAATCACGATCTCCGCCACCCAGCCAGTCTTCTATACCGTAGACTATCTGCCCGTCATCGTTCAGAGTGGTGTGGGTGTGCTGGAAGTTATCCTGATTGAGATTTTCACTGCTGCCACCATGGAAAATGGCGTTCCCAAACTGACTGCGAATAATTGTTTCAGACCCATCATCTCCAATAAAAACCAGTTGTGGGTCCGTTGATGACATAGAGGCTGGGTTACCTTCTTGATCTCGGAACTCAAATGTCCCTTCACCCATTCCCTCAAAGTCATTTTTATGGAAACCGTTAGGAATGACGAAGATATTGAAGCTCTCGCCTTGCTCCAACTCGAAACTAAACGATGATTCACCCGGTAATAAATCGCCACCACCTCTTACCTGTGAAGCATTTTCATAAACGAGTTCGACGTCAGAAATATTACCTTCTTCATCAATACGGTAATAGCCGACCGAGTTTTTGAAGCCTGCACCTTCACCAGCGAAAGTTACTGTTACTTCTGTATCGGCATAGCTCGTTAAGCCGTTATCTTGCGCATCAAGCACTGCCTGGCCGTCATACTTAATGACCCCACCTTCTGGGACACCATCAATGGTCACTCCGAGCGTTTCTGAAAGGTCTTGATCAGTTAAGCTTGCTGCAATGTTTAGTTCGATAACATCATCGGGATCTGTATCTATACCCTCTTCAGCAATAGCATTGCCATTACCATCAGTCACTTTTAGATCTGGGGAGTCGGCGACCGCTTCTACCTGTAGGGTGGCGCCAGATGCTACTTGGCTTCCCTCGCCGTCTGTGACATCGAAGCTTATCGCCAAATCGCCATTCACATCCTGATCAGGTGTCACCACATAGCTCTTCTCGCCCGTCTCAGGATCAACCACAGTGGTAAACGTGGCATCGGCAATACTGAGGTTGACGACCGAAAGATCGTCACCGTCGACATCACTGGCATTGCGCAGAAGTGCCGCCTCGGTAATGACTAGGCTGGTATCTTCATCGGTGTTAAATTGCAGCGGGCTGTCACCGTCGATAACCACTGCGTCATTGACGGGAACAACATTGAAGTCCAGCGATGCCGTTGTCGAAGCCGTTTCCGGGGCATCGTCATCCGCCGTTGCCTGCTCGATTGACGTCGCTGTGACTTTGAGGGAGACAGGGCCGTGGAAGTTCTCACCGCCCTGGAAGGTCAACTGGCTCAAATCCCAGCCGTTGATATCAACGCTGTCGCTCTCACCGTCTGCAATGAAGGTATTTTCACCATCAGACAGTATCGCGCCATCAGGCAAATCATCCACGACCAGAGATTGGAGCGATTCAGAGCCATCGGTATCATTCAGCGCCGCATTGATATTCAGCGGTGTCGGTAAGTCTTCGGTGACTTCTTTGACCACCGTAATCGAATCCAAAATACCGCCGAGGCTGTTGTCATCCGGCGAGTCGAACTCAAGCTTAGGATTGTCCGTCGTCGCGATAAACTGGTAGCTGTAATGGTTCCAGCCGATGTCTTCAGGTGCCAGCGAATCAATCAGCTGGCCCTCGAAGTAGATATCAACCTGTGAGTCTTCACCTTCCCAGCCTTTTCGCGCCGACATATCAAACTCAAGCGTGACCACTTCGCCGGCTTTGACATCGAGGTTGGTGTATAGATTGGATTCATCCCCACGGTTGGCTTCAAGTTCGATGACCCCGCCACGGTTATCGCCCACGCCGTAGACATAATCCTGATGGATTTCGATGCGGTTGTTATGGTTATCGGTATGCCAACCGGTCAGAGCTGTATCATGGCCAAGCCCGAAATCAATCAGGCTCATGTCGGTCAATGATACGGTCAACGACGGCTCGTCAGCCTCCGGGGTAATGGTCACCGGCGCCGTGAATATTGCATCGACCTTGGTGTCGTTGACGGTAATTTTCAGCGCCGCATCACCGCTGTAGTCGGCATCTGGGGTGTAGGTCCAATCCCCGGTTTCGTCATCGCGGGTAACCGTACCATTGCCTTCAACGCTAATATTGGTCACGCTCAAATCGTCTTGATCAACATCGGTCACATTCGCCAGCAACGAAGCCTCGGTTATAGTAATCGAACCATCTTCGGCGATGGTATACGACGTCTCGGCAAAGACCGGCACATCATTGACAGCTGCAACATCGAGGGTTCCCGAGGCTGGTGTCACCGCGCCGTCGTTGTCATCAACCTCAAAGGTAAAGGGCACTTCGCCATTGAAGTCATCTTTCGGGGTAAAGGTAAAGCTGCCGTCCCCGTTATCCTTCAGATCACCGTATTGAGGGGCTATATCAAGGTTAATCGCCGTCAGGGTGTCGCTGTCCACATCGGTGGCATTTTGTAGCAGCATTTCCTGGGTGAAGGTAATTGCGGTATCTTCGGTGCCATCGATATTGGTCTTTTCAACCACTGCCGCATCGTTTTGTGGCGTGACATCGACCGACACCGTTGCGGTATCAAACGAACCATTGCCATCGGTGACGGTATATTCAAACGAAGCCGGGCCGTCATAGTCAGCATCCGGCGTAAACACCACATTGCCACTTTCGTCCAGCTCTACTGTACCGTGGGTATCTCTGGTAACAGAGACTTCAGTAATCGTCAGCGTGTCACCATCGGCATCGGTATCATTTGCCAGCAAGTCTTCAGGACGTAAAACCAATTCTCCGTCTTCATCAACTTGTATTGCAGATGCTTGCTGGGAATTTTCAGGTGACGCAGAAAAAGTGGCAACTGTTGGGCCACTACTTGCACCGTCATCGGAAGCGATAACAGCATCATTCACCGCTTCTACCTGTAATGCGGCACTCGAAGGGACGACACTGCCCTGTCCATCTGAGACATCAAAAGTGATCACCAAATCACCGTTCACGTCTTGGTTGGGCGTAATCAAGAAAGACTTTTCACCGGTCTCTTCATCTATTTGCGTTGCAAAGGTCGCATCTTCAATCTGCAAATTACTCAGTGAAAGATCATCACCATCGACATCACTGGCATTGGCAAGGAGCTGTGCTTCGGGAATAAGGATTTGGTTGTCTTCTTGGCTTTCGAATACCAGCGGAGAGTTGGTATCAATCTCAACTTCATCATTCACCGCCACCACGTTAAGCACTGCTGAAGAGGCCACTTCACTCCCTTGCCCGTCCGTGACATCAAAGCTAATTTCCAGCTCGCCATTAACATCTTCGTCTGGGGTTATAACAAAAGAGCGCTCCCCTGTTTCTGGGTCCACTTGAGGCTCGAAAGACGCATTGGCAATAGAAAGGTTCAAGACACTTAAGTCATCACCGTCAATATCACTGGCATTGCTGAGCAACTGCGCTTCGGTAACCACTATCTGGCCATCTTCGTTAGCTTCGAATGAAGGCAACTGCTGGTCATCAATGACGACTTCATCATTGACATTATCTACTTGTATTTCGAAAGTTTCTGAATTGGTTTCGGTATCGAAATCACCATCAACGACCATTTCCTTCGATGTTGCATCAGCAACATCTACCTGAAAGGTTTCACTGGTAGTTTCAGTATCATAGGGAGACTGGCCTGCTCCTTGGCCGGATGTCTGGCCGCCACTACCGCCTGCGCCTTGACCTTGCTCTTGAACATCAGGCTCAGCTCTGTTTGGACCTTGTTGCTGTTCAGGTTGAGCCGTTCGCTGCGCCCCTCCGCCAACAGCTTGAGGGCTTCCACCACCACCGGTATTTGCATCATCTTGTGGCTGCTCACCCGACTGTTGACCCTGTCCGTTATCAGCAGATCGACCTTGGCTTTCTCCACTGTTTTCAGGCCCAGACATCTCTGCTGTAGGCTGACCACCAGCACCTTCTGCGTTATCAGCCCCCTGTTCATTTGAAGGGCCATTGACCTGATCGTTTTGCTCAGCAGCATCTGTCCCGGTCGCGGTTGTCGAGGCCATAGTATTTTGCTGATTCTGTCTATCCTGCGCACGGTGCTCATCGGTATTGCTATCAGGCGTTGCGTTGTGTTCAACCGCTTTGTTGAGCGAATTATTTTGTTCTTGTGACTGGTTGTCCTGCGCCATAATCAGCCTCCGTGCTACTGCCTTAAGGTCTATACAAATTAGAATTTCCTAACATAGGAATAGTTTCAGTAAAGGTAATTTGGCAACTTATTAACAGTGGTTTTTCAATTTAATCAAAAAACATTGAAGTAACGCACACTTAGCCAAATAGTCATGTTTTATTCACGATGAGATATTGATCAACAAATCAAACATTCAATAACAACTTCACCTTGTAATCTGCTGCTTGCTAGCCCATACATTACTATTAGCAAATTTTGTTTTTTCAGTAACTTGGATGATTTTCAAGCTGGGAGATTAAAGATATGATTGATTACAACGCATTTACCGAAGCCATGGATGGTGACGAAGAAATGATGTCTATGATCATCGACCTTTACAGTGCAGAACACGGTGAGGATATCGAGCTGATCACAGGGTTATATACAAGCAACAACATAGAAGGCTTGTACCAAGCAGCCCACTCTTTAAAAGGTGTTTTGCTGACACTGTGCGAAGACAATGCTTCGCAACAGCTTGAGACCATCGAGCGGTTATGTAAACAAGGTCAGCTACCAGCCAAAAATCTGATTGACGATATGCTGGCCGAAGTTGCCAATGTGAACACCCAGATCGAGTCATTGCCACTGGCCAATTAAGGCCGAGTGAATAAACATTGCTTCAGGGAGTCGATGCAATGGGAATAGAAAAACACATAAAGCACGCGCTCGTTGAGGCAAAATACAGTCAAGATAGCGATAATGACGATAGCCTTTATATAAAAAGCGCGATGACAACGGTGCACAAATCCTTGTTACTGCTGTTCATTGCTGTACTGCTGATGATTGTCCTTGCTGCCCAAGCAAGGATAGATATTGTCGTTTCCTCAAGGGGAGAAATGTTGCTCGATTCAGATATCGAACGGGTACAACACCTTGAAGGCGGGATCCTCGACGCTATGTTGGTCAAAGCCGGTGAGTATGTTTACGCAGGCCAACCCATTGCCCGTTTACGTTCGGTAGACAGGAATACCCAACTGGAATCGGCAACCTTGGATATTGCCAGTCTCGAAATGGATATCCTGCGTTATATCTCTCTGATTAATCAAACCGAGCCTGATTTCACAGCCTACGACAATTTCCCACACCTCATAGCCCAGTACACCGAATCATGGCAAAAAGAGGCGCAGAAAAACGACTCCAACCAAGCCCTCATCGCCTTGGACATTGAGCACAAGCAGAAACTGATAAGCTCGATGCAAAAGCGCATTGCCAGTTCGCGCAAGCAGCTTGGCCTGATCCAAAAGCAGCTCAAAATAAAAGAAACCCTTTACAGCGAAGAAATGGCCTCGTATGTCGATGTACTTAACATGCAGGTCCAAGAGGCCAATATGGTGAGGGAGATTGAAAACCTCACCGAAGCGATGATGAATGAAAAATTCCAGTCTGCTAGGCTTGAAAAGCAGTTGAAAGATACCATTGCCAACCGTAACGCCGGTTACCAGGCTCAGATTAACCAGCTTGAAAAAGATCTGTCGCTAAAAAGAGCACAACTTCCCCAGCATACTGACAAAGTCGAACGCCTCACTGTCTACTCACCGATCGACGGTATTGTTGACAAAATCCATTTCAATTTTAAATCAGCAGTGATCCCAGCCAACGAGAGCATTGCCGATATTTCCCCGATCCACAACACATTGCATGGTGAGGCGAAGATTGCCAAGAAAGACCTCGGTTTTGTTGAGGTTGGACAGGAAGTCAAGCTCAAGTTCGACACCTACAACTTCGCCAAATACGGATTTATCAGTGGCACTATCGACTCGATCAGCCGCTCATCTTACAAAGAAGAAGAAAACGAGTTTTATATTGCCAAAATTGCCATTGAAAAAGATTTTCTCGAAAACGGCGGGGCAACCTATACCCTCTCGCCCTATATGGAGTTTACTGCCGATATAAAAACAGGCTCGCGCTATGCCATTGATTACGCATTGAAACCCGTGGTCAGCGCCATGGAAGACGCATTTGACGAGAGGTAGTCAGCAGTGAAATTGTCAAGAAAAGCACTTATTCGGTTCATTGTTGTCTTCGTGACCATAGGTATTGCCAGCCTGATGGTCTTTGGCCTGCAATGGCAATACCAAGTCAAAGAACACAGCAAAGCACTCAACTCAGAACTGTTGGGTAATAGCCACCGTTTGAACCGAACCACACAAGAATTGCTCAATACACTCAGCCGTTGCCCCAGTGACGGGTGTGCCCTTACTGAGGCCATTGATTCACAGATCAATACGCTGCAACAAGACATAGAGCGCTTCAAACAGGCCGCGTCAATGGAAAAAACAGCTATCAGTTTGGTCGGTAATACCCTTTACCCCCAACTTGAGCTGGCCCTTATTCGTTTTGATGCCGATGGAAATACCAGGCAACTACTGCAAACGATACTGTCGTTACTACCTCAACTCCAGAATACACAACAGAACTTGGTTGCCGTTATCAATAGCGAAAGCCAACAGCGTCAACAAGCCCTGTTCTACCGCTCTATGGTTATTTTCTTGATTTTCAGCTTGATCGCCTCGGCTTTATTGGTGCTGTTGGTAACCGCTTCAAGGCGTCAGGGCCAGCATTCAACACAGGCCCAGTCGGATGTCACAGAGCTTGCCAACCAACTAGAAAACATCTCGGCAACGGATATTACCCACATCCTCAATGACATCAGCACACCTCCGGCCCAGAGGCGGATATTTGCCAATCTCTCAACCATGTACCAAGACGTCGAACAACAAAAACGTAATGCAGATTTGTACCGCCAGCTGTATGCATTGATTGGCTACGAAATCCGCGGCATGACCAATACAATCCAAGGCGGTGTTCGCCTTATCGCCCAGGAAGCTGGCGAAAACGGAGCTGTACTGGCAAGGGATATCACCTTGGCCACCAATACCTTATCGGAGTTGGCCGATAACTATAACCGGCTCATTTCCGGTGGTAATTCTGCAATGTCAGGGAACGTTAATTTCCTCCCCCTAATGTCAGAATTATTGGTTCACCTTAGCGCTAAAACCCAACACTCCCAGCGTCATCTGGAATGTCACTTGGGTAACAACCTGCCTGGTGAAATTGAAGGTAACCCGACCAGTTTGTTCTGGGTTTTGTTCTTGCAGCTGTCGAATGCTATTTCTGCCCAGAACGAACCTCATATCTTGTTCCATATCGATGCCGAATCGGCCGACGAGGTAGAACAATCCCGAATTATTTTTGAAATCACCTTTTTACCCAGCAACTCTCTGAATTTGCGAGATATCAAAAACGCCGAATGGAGCAGAATCGAAGAAAAAAGCGGAATCAATGATGAATGGTCCAAGGCTATCCTGTCGAAGGTCACCCATTTCGAATCGACCTGGCACAAGTCAGATGTCACCCTTGAAGAACAAGACCAGCAGCCGCAGCAAGCCAGTATGCAAAAGCTGAGGATCGGCATTGATATTACGCCGAAAAGCTTCCATCAGGCTGAACGCTCGCTTGAGAACAAGCACTTGATGATTTGTACTGACTCCCAGCTACAAATCGACATCATGTCGCAGATGTTGTCGCAATATGGTGCGACCGTCGAGATCATTCGCTCGGCCAACGATATCTTTAAATCGCTACCTCGGATCAATGAGTTCGACGGTATTATCATTACCGATACCATCAAGGGGATCCAACTCAAATCCTTCTGTAAGACCCTGCACTCCAGGCTCAAGAAAGTTAATAAAACCAAGCTTTTCCTCGCTGCATCGGAATCTAGCACGGTACAGGATACCCATGAGTTTGTTGATCGGGTCTTCTTTACCCCTTTCATCCCCCATGAACTGGTCCCTAACCTCACTGAAGCCATGCAGGCGACAGAAGAAACCAGCGAGCAGGCCCAAAACGCCTTCCTTATCGTCGAGGACGATAAGGTCCAGCAATTCTTGTTGAAAAAGCTGCTTAGCAAGCAGGGCTATGAAGCCCACACCGTTAGCGACGGGGCACAAGCGGTCGATTACATGAAAGAGCACGGTGCCGATATTGTCTTTATGGACTGTATTATGCCGGGCATGGGAGGTATCGAAGCCACCAAACTAATCCGACAGCGTGAGCAAGACCTGGATGTCTATCACCCCGCCACGATTATTGGCGCTACCGCACTGACCAGTGCCAGTGAACATAAGTCATGTATTGAAGCAGGGATGGACTATGTCATCAGTAAGCCGTATAAAAATGATGAAATTATCAAAGTTATTAAAAAATACATGGCAATCAAAAAGATCTGCTAGTGCGTTAGTTGCTGCCTGTACATCTGTCACACTCGGGTTGCCGGTTCAAGCCACAGACTTGCTTAACGTCGTTGATGTCGCTTTGCAACGCAACCTATCACTCAGTAGCGCCGAGACGAATTTGGCTGCCACGGAGTATGAGCTCGATATAAACCGAGGTAACTTCCTACCTTCTCTGAATGTATCAGCCAATACCAATTGGAATGATGGATCGACACACAAATACAGTGGTCCTAATGACAGAAACAGTTATAACAACCACGGCGTCAATGTCACTCTAACCCAAAGCCTGTTTGACCTTGGGGATATCTACTCCTACGGCAGTACCCAGACCGATATTGATATCGAGGCATTGAGAACCGAGCAGACCAGGCAACAAATTATCAGGGAGGCCGCAACGGCCTATTTTGAGTACCTGAAAAACCAAGCCCAAATAAGGGCTACCCAGGCGGAGCTGGAATCATCAGAAGCCCGGCTGACACTGATCAGCCGCAATATTGAACTGGGTAATGTCGCCGGTACCGAACGCTACGAAGTACTGGCACAAAAAGAGCGTACCGCCGATAGCCTGCGCACATTGAGGAAAGATCAACGCATCATTCTCAACGATCTGGCCAATATCCTTCAGCAGCCACTTAAGCCAGATTTTGATCTGCAATCGAGTATTCAATTCGAGGCAATTTCATCTGCCCGCCAGAATGAACTCAATAGTATTATGTATACATCCGATCTTAGCCTGCTGATTGCCAAGCAAGAGGTTAACAAAAGCCGGCAGGTATTGCGGGAGACAGGCTCTACCTTTGCCCCTTCGCTCAAAGGCAGCATCGGTTACACCTATGACAATACCAACGATGCATCGGCAAAGATCTACCCCGACAAAGGTGTCACAGAAGAAACGGTATATACCCTAACACTTGATGTGCCCATCCTTAACGGTGGCCGGGACTACTACCGCTACCAACAAAATAAAGTCGATATCGACAGAACAGAAATCGATCTGCAAAACAGCAAAAACCTCAGCCAACAACAGTTCGATGAGTTTATCTACAATATCAACGATTTTTCGGCTTCATTAACCAGCCTGACAACCATCATCCAGGCCAACTACGCCTCTTATATTGGTATTCAAAAGGCGCACAAACTCGGGACGAGGACCATTACCGACCTACTTTCCGCCGAGAGCAAACTGTACGGCAGTATCCGTAATTATGAAAATGCCCGTTATGACTATGTCATCAACCTAATCCAACTCAACGAGAGGATTGGCAACCTCAATATGGCGACGGTAGGGAAAATTGCAGAACAGATGTCACCCGTCGGTGATGACAGCTCCCAGTCCCCGATTCCGCTCCACCTAATGGTCCAATAACGGAGTTAGCAATGAAAAGCCAACCTTTTACCCGAAAAATAAGCCCGTTGGACAAGCTTTATTTGCTGTTCTCCACATTGATGACCACCTTGCTGGGTTTGGTTCTGCCATTTTCTATCCTGATTATTTTTGACCGTATTCTGCCCAATCAGTCAACCAATTCCCTGATGCTGCTTTTTGCCATCATCCTATTGGCTATTTTCCTCGACTATCAGCTCAAGCGTCAGGAAGAACACTTGGTCTCGGTGATCATGAAGCGCTTCGAAAGCCAATTAACCAACCGGGTATTTCTCGCGATCTGTGCAGCCAACATAGAGCGTTTCAGCCGGTTGGAAATGGGGGAATACCTGGAGCGCATTGCCACAATTTCCGACATCAAACAATTTTTTGGTGGGGAAACCATCAAGGCAATGATCAATGCCGGCACCAGTGCCATCACAGTACTGATTATTATGCTTATCAACATCTGGGCCGGGTTGGCATTGGTCACCGCATCGGTTGTTTTGCTCTTTGCTGCCCGCCACCTATCAAAACGCCGGGTCGGAGTACTCTCCCAACGTTCCGACATTGAAGGGATGACCAATTCAAAAATAATCGAAATTGTCTCGAATCCCCTTGATATCAAGAGCCGTACCATGGAGTACCGGATAGAAAGCATCATGGTCGAGATGATAGGTGAACGAGAGGAACAAAGTATTGCCTATGAGCGGCTAGAATCTTCGTTCAACCTGACGTTGAACCTTATCCAGCAGCTTTCAGTGGCGATTGTCGTCGTACTCTGTGCCATGGCTGTCATTAATCTGGAAATCAGCCAAGGGGTGATGGCAGCGGTAATTTTGTTGACCAACCGCTATTTTGCCCCCTACCAACAGGTGATGCGTACCCTAAGCCGCTGGAAAACCAACCAGCTTAATGTTCAGCGTATTGCCGAAGTACTCGAACTCGAATCAGCTGCGCAAAGTTCAAACAATGCAGCGCCTGTTAACACCGTTTCGATTTCATCACGCTTGGGTGAAAACGATGTGCCCTTCCCATCTATGTCACTGGTCAAAGGGCAAATACACCTGCTTACCGGGCCAAGCGGCAGCGGGAAAAGTCACCTGCTAAGGTGCCTAACCCGTGATAGCCATGACGATCAGCTCAACATCGTGATTAACGACCACAGTATTGATGACATCGATTATGGCAAATGGCGCAACAGTGTCATTAAGGTCGATAAAAACGCCTCTTTGGTAGAGGGGACGATAATTGATAATCTGACCTGCTTCCAACCGCACCTCAACAGCGCCGCGTTCTCGCTTTGTGAAAACCTCGCGATAAAACATAAAATTGACGGCCTCAAGAACGGTTTTTACACCAAAATATCAAGCCATAGCCAACTGCCGTTCTCGCGGCAGGTGCTCTATGCGCTATTTATTGTCCGCGCCCTGCTCAGTAACAAATCCCTGTTGTTAATAGATGATATTGACATGGTCTACGACGAAGATTTCGGACGCTTGCTACTGGCGTGTATTACCCCAAAGGCCAACAATTTCATCTGCGTTATAGCCAGTAACAAACTAGGGCAAGCAGATCCCCGCTTGGTTAGCCACAGACTTGTTTCAAGGGTTGCCGCATGAGTGTATTAATTGATTTCAGCAATACCGACGAACGACTGGGCGATTTTGGCTCAGCCAAGTTCAAAGAGCGTTACAAAGCCTCCCCTGCCCTGTTGGGACTCGCCTATACCCTGGTGGCTTTGCAGTGGGAGGGAACCCCCGAGATCCTCAGCGATGCCTTTATGCCCAAAAGCCGTGATGTCGATAGTTTTGCCAGCACCCTGAAGCGGCTTGACTATGAGTGCCATATTCGGCAACTCGCCAGCATGCGGCAACTCACAGAAGTCTCCACACCTGCTTTTGTCCAGTTCGACAATGTCTGTACGATTTTCCTCGGTACAGAAAACGGCCAGGCTAAACTGTTCGATTACCGTAACAACGTGCTTATCGAGCACCCTCTGACAAATGAAAGCTGTACTGTTTGTGAAATATCAAACTACTCCAAGATATTTCGCGAGCCGCCGCCGGAATCGCAAGATAAATCCAACTGGATAAAATACGCTTTCTACCGTTATAACAACGAAATAAAAAGCTTGTTATTGTTAAGCTTTATCATCAATGTGCTCGCAGCAATGCAGCCATTCTTTATCATGGGCGTGTATAGCTTCGCCCTCAGTTCCGGCTCACAGACCACATTATTCTGGCTCACCGGATTTGCACTATTCCTTGCCTTGTCGGAATACGCTTTCAAGCGAATGCGGATGAATATACTGGCGACCTCGGGTAAAGATCTCGCCACCCACATTTCGCAAAATGTCATTAGCAAACTACTGTGGCTGCCCTATTCGATGACATCGTCTGCAGGAGTTTCCTCTCAGCTGGCAAGGCTTAAAGATATCGATCAGTTCCGTAAATTGGTCACTGCTGAGTCGTCTCTGAGCTACTTTGACATGCCGTTTGTGATCATCTTTATCATGGCAATCACCATTATTTCCGGTACGGCTGCACTGACGGTATTGGCTGGGATAGCACTTATGCTGTTCTTCTGTGTCTATGCCCGCTATATCTACAACCAAGTCACAGCCAGGAGCTCCAGGGCAAACGCTATGGTTTCCTATCAGTGGAACGAGTTGCTAAGAAGTATCGGTAGCATTCAAGGCCTGCCTCTAATTCGGGTTATCCGTTCTCGGTTCCAGGCAGCCCATAGCCAAAGCCTGGAAGATGCCAAGGGAGTGACTGTCACCAATGGTAAAATCCAAGCCATGGGGCAAGGGCTTATCCAGGCTATCGGGACGGCAAGTATTGTGACGGCAGTAATAGGTGTGATGGCTGGCGAAACCGATGCCGGGGCTATGCTGGCGATTATTATCCTGGTGTGGAAGGCTCTTGGGCCTATCATGGGTATATATAACGCATTAACCAAATTCAAAACCATCCAGTCGGCCAGCGGACAGATCAATGCGCTGATGTCGCTCAATGATGATCGCCATTCGCTGGAAAGCAGCCCGCCAATTCGCCAGTTCAAAGGCAACATCACACTATCCGGACTCACCCACCGCTACCAGGGCGCAGCTGCTGGACTGACCAATCTGGCGTTTAGCGCACAACCAGGGGACAAAATTTCGATTTCGGGGGCTTCCGGTTCAGGAAAAACCACATTGCTCGCTGTCTTGGCCGGTCTTGAAGAACGCTATCAAGGGAATGTCCTGCTCGACGGGTACAACATCAAGCAATTCAATAATTTTCGCTACAGAAAAGCCATCAACTACATCCCGTTCGAACTGCATATCTTTGATGGTACGCTGGAATCAAACTTTATTATTCACGACGGGGTTATTTCGACCAGCCAGATGGAAGAGACCATCGAGTTTTTCAATCTAGGTCCCTGGCTTCCCGAAGGACTCAACACCCAGATGTCGACAGAATTTGTCCAGCAACTGCCTAACGGTGTTCAGCAGTTACTGAGAATTGCACTCGGCCTTGGCAGCTGTGATCAGGGGATCATTATCATCGATGAGCCATTTGTAGGCTGTGAAAAAGAATATACCAAATACATCAACAAGCTGTTTACCGAAAAACTAGCCCGGGCGACGGTGATCTATACCACCAATGACAAAGCGTATATTGCAGCTTCCACCAGCTGCCTATTACTGGATAATGAAGGGGGACAGAAGTATTTCGGCTTCCCTGATAAAGTCATCCAGACAATGAAGGGATAGTTTTTCAAAGGAACATACAATGAACAAGGATTTACGCAACCAGTGCCACACCATACTGCCCGGCAACCGTGAAGAATCACCGGCTGAGCATTTTATGAAAATGGCGCAATGGTGCGAGCAACACAACATCAAACATGATACCTATGGCGAAGGCGAGCTAATCAAAGCTTTCGAACAAAAGGTCGCGGATTTATTGGGGTTCGAGGCGGGTTTATTCGTTATCAGTGGTACCATGGCTCAGGTAACCGCCCTCGAATTGGTATGCCGTAAAAAGCGTAACCCTATCGTTGCCATGCATGAGTCCAGCCATATCACAAGGTTCGAAAGGCAGGGCTACCAGCTTCAAAACCGCTTTAACATCCTACCGGTTGGTAATATGTTCAAACCTTGGACCCTCAAGGATCTGCAAGCTTGGCCGGATGAAATATCAGCCGTACTATATGAACTGCCGATGCGGGAGTTAGGCGGCCAGTTGCCATCATGGGATGAACTTCGAGAAATCAAACAATACTGCCAGCTAAACGATATCCATCTGCACATGGACGGGGCTCGTCTTTGGGAGGCCGCCGCGTATTACCAACAATCATACCGGGACATTTCCCATGGCTTTAACAGTGCCTATGTTTCTTTGTACAAAGGTGTCAATGGATTAGGCGGCTCACTGCTATTGGGAGACAAAAAGTTCATTGAGCTGGCAGATATGTGGATGAAACGACAGGGCGGCAATGTTTACCATCGCACCCCCTACGTGGTTTCTGCCGCCATGCAGTTCGATGAGAGACTGGCACTAATGCCAGCATTGTTCGAGAGAACAAAAGAAATCTATTCACTGCTCGCCGAATTCCCACAACTGGCCGTCAACCCGACAGAGCCTCATTGCAATATGCTGCACTTGATCCTGCCTTTTAGCTACCAACGAACCGTCGAATTGTGCGAAGAAATAACTAGAGATAAAGGCGTTTGGTTAGGTAACCCACAAGTTGCCCAGCATCCGGGACAATCGGTCATTGAGTGGTA
Source organism: Photobacterium sp. BZF1 (assembly GCF_014349205.1). Taxonomy (NCBI): domain Bacteria; kingdom Pseudomonadati; phylum Pseudomonadota; class Gammaproteobacteria; order Vibrionales; family Vibrionaceae; genus Photobacterium; species Photobacterium sp. BZF1. Next base: position 45,043 of record NZ_JACSOF010000012.1, on the reverse strand, counting down.
TATCGGTGACAACTTACTGAACATGGCTGACGATCAGCTCAGGGATATATTCCAGCTTATCGTTGATAACACCTAACAACCATTCGACTAGCCAGGGTTACGACTTCTTGTAGTCATTCTGGCTATTGCCGCCCTTGCTATCAAAAGTCGATAGAATCATAACATTGAATTATCAAATCAATAATTTTTGATAATTTCTTCTTGACCCTCTTCACCGCTATAGTAGTCACATCAAAAATGGTTTCTCAGAGCGAAAATCTTCAACCCATTCGCTCAACGTCCCTATATAAGGTAGCGATATGAAATTTCTCCACACCATGATCCGCGTTTCCGATCTAGATAAATCGATTGAGTTTTACACCAACGTATTGGGTATGCAGGTCCTAGATCGTTTTGAAAACACTGAATATCGCTACTCGCTTGTCTTCGTGGGTTATGACAAAAACGGGCCGACCATCGAGCTGACCTATAACTGGGATACCGACTCTTACGATCTTGGTAACGGCTTCGGCCATTTGGCACTCGGTGTTGATGACATCTACCAGACTTGCGATCAAATCAAAGCCGTTGGCGGCAACGTTACCCGAGAGCCTGGACCAATGCTTGGTGGTACAACTCATATTGCCTTCGTCAAAGACCCTGACGGCTACGCTATCGAACTTATTCAGACCAGCAAATAATTTTAGGTTGGAGTATTAAAATGAAAGATGCACTATTTCAGCCAATGCGCCTTGGCAATGTAACACTGAAAAACCGTATCGTTATGCCACCGATGACCCGCTCACGCGCAAGCCAGCCGGGTAACGTTGCCAATGACATGATGGCTAAATACTATGCCCAGCGTGCCGATGCCGGTTTGATTGTTGCCGAAGGTACCCAGATTTCAGAAATGGGCCAAGGCTACGCCTGGACACCGGGTATCTACACCCAGGAGCAAATTGCTGGCTGGAAGAAAGTGACGGATGCTGTTCATGACAAAGGCGGCGTAATTTACGCGCAGCTTTGGCATGTTGGTCGTGTTACCCACCCAGCGAATATTGGCGGGCAGCAACCAATTTCATCTTCGGCGCTAAAAGCTGAGAATGTGAAAGTCTTTATCGACGATGGCAGTAATGCACCAGGTTTTGTTGACGTGGTTGAGCCACGCGAAATGACCAAAGCTGACATCCAACATGTTATCGGTGAATATCGCCAGGCAGCCCTTAACGCGATTGAAGCTGGGTTCGATGGTATTGAGCTACACGCAGCGAACGGTTACCTGGTAAACCAGTTTATCGATTCTGAGGCCAACAACCGTACCGATGAATACGGCGGCTCTGTTGAAAACCGTCTGCGCTTCCTTGGCGAAGTGGTTGAAGCAATGACAGACGCAATCGGTGCCGACCGTGTTGGTGTTCGCCTTGCGCCGTTTACCTCACTGAACGGCACGGTTGATAAAACACCAGTTGAAACATACACAGCAGCCGCTGCACTGTTGAACAAACTAAATGTTGTCTACCTGCATATTGCAGAAGTAGATTGGGATGATGCTCCGGAAACACCAGCAGAGTTCAAACCGGCTGTACGTGAAGCCTACAAAGGCACAATCATTTACGCAGGCCGCTACAATGCTGAAAAAGGTGCAGAAGCCATTGCTGACGGTATTGCAGACATGATTGGCTTTGGTCGTCCGTTTATTTCAAACCCAGACCTGCCAAACCGAATCATGAATGATTACCCGTTGGCTGCCCACGACCCTGACACCCTGTTTGGCGGTGCAGAAAAAGGCCTGCTAGATTACCCAGAGTACCAAGCAAGTTAATTGATACCCCCATAGCAAAAGCCCTGCTCAATCATGAGCAGGGCTTTTTCGTTTGTACCGCAATCCCACCAGCTATTGTGAAGCTAGCAAATGGTGCCATTCATCATGTTTCCCTATATAGTGAACAACATAGCTGCACTGCGGGATCACCTTGAAGCCCTCTTGTTCAATCCTCCCAAGCACCGCTTCCATCATGATACCTGCATACCCCTGACCACGGAGCTCGCTCGGTACTGAAGAGTGGTCGATGGTCAGGATATTACCTGATTTTTGATAACTCACTTTAGCCTGGTAACCGTCGACAAGTTCTACAAAGTAGGTTTGTTTGGCTTCATCATGGACTACATTATGACTTTTGGACATCTATTCCCTCTTTGCCTTCGCTAACGATATACATCCTAGAGATACTAACTAAATCACAATATCAGTTAAATATCCCCTTAATCACACCCGGCAAACCAGTGCTAAATTACCTACTAAATTAAAACCAAGTAGATCAAAACTTCCCGCCATTCACCCATTCGTGTTTAGGTAGTACAGGCTCTTGGTTAATCCATAGTTCTTCAATCATTCCGTCCTTAAGCCTGAAGATATCAAAACGGGCAAGCTCTTGGTTGTCCTTACAAACCCTACTGTACGCAACGACGAAGTTTCCCTGCCCGATAATTTTGAATACCTGATCATAGCTGCCAATATAGCTGTCTAGAGAGCCAACATCGGGAGCTGCGTGGGTAACCAACTGTGTAGCATCCACAAACGTATCCCGCTTTTCATGCTGCCCCAAAACCATGACATCACAGAGGAACTCCCTAACACGCTCTTTATTGTCTTCCGTTGCTTCTAAATCTGTAATTTCCGTTTCACCCGAGATTTGGTCAGAACTTGAATCATTAACATCTTGATAGGCAGATATCACATCCCAATGCTCGATTATCTTGTCGTTGCTGTCGGTATCGAACAAATCCGTAGTTACCCACTTGGCATCACCGTTATTGATATCCTGAAAGACTTGTAAGAACACGTACTGACCGTCGACGATTGAGCGGATCACCCGGATATCCCTGATAGGGCAACGTACAAGGAAGGGTTCGAAAAACTCGATGAAACCTTCAACACCATTGCGCACGCCCGTACTGTGCTGGGTATAGCGCCTGCCAGTGTACTTTGTGATTGCCTCTTTGGCATTGCCATCACGGATCCCTTCCATGTACAAGTTCGTTGCAGTTGCCAGCTTGCTGTTCATCCCACTCTCCCAAGGTCAATTTCATTTTCACACGTCAATAATGATAGTTGTTTTAATTGACACTATTTAGCCAGTATGAAAAAAGGCTATTGCAATCATGCAATAGCCTTTAAATTTAACTTTGTGTTAGGTTTCATTTAAAAATGATAGTTCGCCATGATTACAACCTGTTGGGTATAATCTATCTCAACATCTCGCTCATCAAAATCTTGGTGTAGATAACGGTAGGTGAGATCAGTACTCCAGTCTTTATTAATACGATAAGTTGTTCCTACTTGAAGCCCCCTTATAAAATCCATCGAGGTTTCACCAACTATATCGTTGTAACCAACACCAAGAAGAAAACCACCATTTAGAGAAACTCTGTTGTTTATATCGTATAAATAATCATATGATGCGAAGAACAAGCTCTGGGAAAACTTGTCTTTGTAGCTATAGGTTGCAGTCACTCGATGCTCTGAGTTTATCGTCAACCCCCCGTTTAGTAGCACCGTCGCATCTTCACCATTGGTTGAGTTAGCACCGTCTAACTTATCCTCTTGATAGCCAACACCAGCTCCTACGAAATACTCTGTCTTCGCATGTAATATTGGAGAAACTAGCAGCAATGAAAGAGTCATCAATCCTATACCCTTGCTCATGCAGGCATCAGGTTTGCTCGATTTTTCTTGCTCAGAACTAAACATTTGATACCACCTTAACCTAGCCAAATATAAAGTAGTAATTTAAAATCGCTTATTATCATGTACCAGTTAAGAATGTCCGGGTATAGAAATGCAATACACAAAAACAGAAAAGTTATAGGTTCAGATAAAATAAGAACACTAAAATTTAATAGGGTATGGCGTATTCATAGATGCATTCAAAATCAGGCACTGATTCAGAAAATGTAGACGAGGACTTGAAGTCTATTTTTCTCATTATCAAGAAAGTGAGACTGAGGTAATAAAGCAAGGACAAACATCATTATTTTATAAAACGTCAATCACTTAAAAAAAACCTTTAAAACAGTCATAAGCTTCTCCTTCCACCTTTTTTTCTGCATCGTTTAAAACAATAAATTTATGAGTCCCTTATCAGTTACATTTGTTGACCTGCTGTAACTTTGTTGTAATCCACATATGTACAACTATGCGCTAGTATCGCTTTGAAAAATCAGTTACTTTGGTTACATTAAAGTTAAAAGACAAGCAAGAACATACGGAAGTTCTGCAAAATCAACAAGTAAGGAAAAAGTTGATGAAAAAACACCCATTAAGCGCCCTGCTTCTCGCCTCCCTGATTGCTGTGCCGAGCGCCTTTGCCAAAGATACCGTTGTCGTCTCCTCCAAAATCGATACCGAAGGCGGGTTACTTGGTCAAATTATTTACTTATCCCTACAAGAAGCAGGAATTGATGTCGAAAACCGAGTCCAGCTTGGCGGGACACCGATTGTCCGCAAAGCGCTTCTTGCCGGTGAAATTGATATTTACCCAGAATACACAGGTAATGCCGCCTTTTTCTTCAACAAGACTGCCGATGATGCATGGAAGAACTTCCAACAAGGCTATGACATGGCCAAAAGTCTTGACTACGAAGCCAACAAGGTTGTCTGGCTTACCCCTGCCAAGGCAAACAATACTTGGGCTCTCGCAGTTCGCCAAGAGATCGCTGAACCTAACAACCTAAAAACCATGTCTGACTTTGGTCAATATGTCAGCAAGGGGGGAGACATCAAACTGGCGGCCTCTGCCGAGTTTGTATCCACTCCCGCTGTACTTCCAGCTTTTCAGAAAACCTATGACTTTGAGTTGAAGGAAAGCCAACTGCTCGTCCTGTCTGGTGGTAATACCGCTGCGACTATCCGTGCTGCTGCCCTTCAGACAGATAAAACCAATACCGCTATGGTCTACGGTACCGATGGTGCAATTGCCTCTGTCGGGCTAGTGGTAATGGAAGACGACAAAGGGGTGCAGCCTGTCTATGCCCCGGCACCGGTCATCCGTGAAAGTGTCTTGAACGCCCATCCACAAATTGATGACATCTTAAACCCTATCTTTGCCTCGCTAGACTTGAATACCCTGCAAGGCCTCAACAGCCGAATTGCAATTGGTGGTGAAAGTGCCAGCGCGGTTGCGAAAAACTACCTACAAACAAACGGGTTCATTAAGTAATTACAAAGTCTGTTCAGGGTACTAATTTGAAGTTCTTACCTATCGACAAACTTGGCCTATCAGTGAGTGTACTTACGGTACTCTCACTGGTTGCCCTTCCTTTTGTCCACCTCCAGCCAAACCGTATCATGCCCGGTGAAGGCTTCTTCCTCGCTGACGTGTTAATGCCGAGCCATTTAGCCACATTTACGGTGCTAATGCTCCTAACCGTCTTGAGTGCATCGACTACGATGCTATACAAGCTCCAGCTTATCCTGTGCACTGCCTCGGCATTTATCCTGTTGTACAGTGTCGGGGCCAGTGCCGATGGCCTGCTTGACGGGGCCACCCCTTTCGCACGGGTGTCCTTGGGTAGCGGGTTTTGGACCAGCCTGTTTTTGCTCGGGCTACTGTTGACTGACGTCGTCATAAAATTGAACCTGCAAGGCCTCAAGCGCCTGCTTTTCATCTTGTCGGTTGTCATTGGCATCGTTGCGGTTCTAAAGACTGGCGCATTAGATAACCTCTCCATTATCAAGGAATACCAGAACCAAGATACCTTCTGGCAACAAGCCCTACGCCATGTGCAGCTCTCTTTCGGTAGTCTGGTGCCTGCCATACTCGTTGGCATTCCTTTGGGAATAAAGTGTCATCGCTCTCAGGCCGTTCGAAATGGTGTTGTCCCTATCCTCAATGTGCTTCAAACCATCCCTAGCCTGGCGATGTTTGGCATCTTGATGATACCGCTGAGCTATATCGCAGTAACGTTTCCTGCCCTGTCAGATCTTGGTATCAAAGGCATTGGTGCAGCGCCTGCGGTGATTGCACTGTTTTTTTACTCCTTACTCCCTATTGTCAGCAACACAATTGCAGGGTTTGACAAGCTAGACGCCAAGACACTCGATGCAGCGAGAGGCATGGGTATGAATGCCCGTCAGGTTCTATTTGGTATAGAGCTCCCCCTCGCACTGCCCGTCATTCTCTCCGGCATTCGGATTGTCGTAACCATGAACATCGGCTTGGTCGCTGTTGCAGGACTCATTGGCGGTGGGGGCTTTGGTACTTACATCTTCCAAGGACTAGGCCAAACAGCAACCGACCTCGTCATTCTTGGTGCTTTCCCCACCCTACTACTTTCTTTTGTATCCGCGGTATTGATTGATGCCATCATCGAAGTCGTCAAAGGCAATAAATCATGATTGAATTAAAAGCGTTAACCAAAACATTCGGTGAGCAAACAGCGGTAAAAGGTGTCTCTTTAACCGTTGAGACCGGTCAATTCTGTACCTTAATTGGCACTTCGGGTTGTGGGAAGTCAACCACATTAAAAATGATCAACCGCTTGATTGAGCCAAGTGCCGGTAAGGTGTTGATTAACAGCCAAGATGTCTCGACCATGCCTGCAGAGTCATTGAGGCGCCGTATTGGCTATGCCATTCAAGGTGTGGGCCTTTTCCCGCACCGTAATGTATTCGACAATATCGCGACCGTACCTGTCTTGCTGGGGTGGGATAAGGCCTCTATCACCCAAAGGGTAAAAGAGTTACTGGAACTGTTTCACTTGGATTATGAGCGCTTTTCGACAAAGTTCCCCCACCAACTTTCAGGGGGTGAACAACAGCGTGTCGGGGTAGCTAGGGCACTTGCGGCCAAGCCTGAAGTATTGCTGATGGATGAGCCGTTCGGTGCACTTGACCCATTGACCCGAGAGAGCCTGCAGGACGAGATACTGAGTATTCAAAAGATCCTCGGCATCACCACTATCATGGTCACCCATGATATTGACGAAGCCATCAAAATGGCAGATGTCATTGCCGTCATGGACAAAGGAACGTTATTGCAATTCGATACGCCCCAGTCGCTGTTGAGAAATCCTAAGCCAGGTTTTGTCAGCAATATTGTCGGTGGTCTCGACCGCTCTCTGCGCCTTCTGACCCTCAACCAGGTTTCTGATGTTATGAATGGCAACCCTGCTCCAAACAATGGCACAGCCAAACCATCGATACCACTCAATACCAATTTGCGTGATGCCGTATCGATGCATATCTGGGAAGGGGAAGATACGCTTGCTGTCAGCGATGAAACAGGAGCCATAGTAGGGACAGTGTCTCTCAATGATATTCTGAGCAAGGGAACCAAATCATGAACTCCCTAGCTTTGAGGCAATGGATAGGGCTTGTCGCCCCTATGGGCATATTGGCCCTGCTGGCTTTTCGCATTGAGTTGATAGAACCACTGCTGGCCTACTTCAACCACATTGACGCTCCGGTGATCTACTACCGCGACACCTTCACCAATTTAATCTTTTGGCACATGCTGGTAGTCTTTTTGGCCATCGGCGCTGCCACTATCATCGCACTGGTATGTGGGATACTGGTTACCCGCGACTCCGGCAAGGACTTTCTCCCATTAGCTAGGGCCGTCGCTAACCTTGGCCAAACATTCCCACCGGTTGCGGTGTTAGCATTGGCCATTCCTTCATTGGGTTTTGGTTTGAAGCCCACGCTGGTAGCCCTGTTCCTTTATGGCTTGCTCCCGATATTTGAAAACACCGTAACCGGGTTACAGCAAACGCCAAAAAGTGTCCTCGAAGCAGCAAAAGGCATGGGCATGAGCAAATTCCAGCAGCTTTGCCAGGTAGAATTACCCCTTGCGCTACCTATAATTATCTCCGGTATCCGTACCTCGCTAATCATCAGCATTGGTACTGCCACGATTGGCTCCACCGTCGCATCGAAAGGCCTAGGAGAAGTGATCATAGCCGGTTTGCTGACTGACAATATGGCGTTCATCCTGCAAGGCGGGATCTTGGTTGCACTGATTGCCATTATTACTGACCAAGTGTTCGTAAAACTGGAATCCCGCTTCTCGTATTAAGTCGGTAGTTTTATCACCACCATTTTCTCCTCGGTAAAATCATGCATGGTATAAGGGATACCGCCTATGCCGTAGCCTGATTCTTTACGGCCGGCAAAAGGCATCCAATCAACTCGGAATGCTGAGTGATCATTGACCATAACCGCAGAGGCTTCGAGTTGATGTTGTGCCTGCAGGGCAACTTCCAGACTTTGGGTGTAGACTGCAGCCTGGAATGAAAATGGCACATTGTTTGCCCGCTGGTAGGCCTCGGTGATGTGATCGTAGCCATAGACACAAACCACAGGCCCGAAGATCTCTTTTGAAGACACATTCAAATCGTCACTGGGGTTGAGTATTACTGTCGGCTCATAAAGGGTAACGGTTAACGCTTTGCCGCCAATGGGGATTTGTGCCCCACTCTGTTTGGCTTGATCGACCCACTCAGCGACCCGCTGGCACTCTTTGGGACGAATTAGCGGACCACAATCTGTGTTTCCCTCCCTTGCATCCCCCACTACCAGTTTACCCACCTGCTCCACCAGCTTTTGAACAAAATCGTCAAGGATGTGGTTATCAACGTAGATACGCTGGACAGAGACACAAACTTGTCCTGAGTGGTAGAAACCGCCCTTCACAATGGATGGCAAAATAGCATCTATATCTACCTGTTTATCAACAATAACAGGCGCTGCGCCACCATGCTCTAAGGCACAACGGGTACCCGGGGCCAATTTACTGCGTAAGTACCAGCCAACTCCGGGAGAACCAATAAAAGTGAAAAATGCCGTTCTCGGATCGGTGACAGCCCGTTCTGTGTCTTCCCTTTTCGCGAGGAAAAAGCGGCACCATTTTTCTTCAAGCCCAGCCTGATAAAGCAGTTCGACAAATTTTTTGGCACTTAGCGGAGTGTCGTTGGCAGGCTTAATCAAAATGGGGGCATTTACCGCGATGGCTGGCGCTACTTGATGAACAATTAGATTGAGAGGGTGATTAAATGCCGATACCGCAACCACCGGCCCAATCGGCTCCCTATAGGTGAAGGCCAACCGGCCAGCACCTGCTGCAGTGAGATCCATGGGGATTTGCTCTCCCTTAAGGCCCAATAGCTCTTTGGCCGCCAGTTGCACCCCATCAATCGCGCGGTCAACTTCAATAATGGCATCCTTAAGCGGCTTACCGCCTTCTGTGGCAATCAACATCGCCAACTCATCCTTTTGTTCCAGCATCAACCCTGCGCAGCGGTTAAGGATGGCAATCCGTTCATGGGCAGCTAGCCTTTGTGCTTTGTCAGCAAAGGTATCGGCCGCTTGCTGTAACATAGCATCAAGTTCATCCCATGTCGACAATGCCAGCTCAGCAATCATTTCTTGGTTAAAGGGGTTCTCTACTTTAACAACAGTCATAATAGGCAAACCTTCGAGGCTAATTCATCAATAAGCACTGTTTTATTGGCCGTGTAGTCAACAGGGACATCGACAAGGTGGACGCCACCGGCATCAAAGGCCTGGTCAAGCACACGTTCAAACTCATTTGCGCTGGTTACCCGGTGCCCTGTCACACCGTAAGCATTGGCATATTTGACAAAGTCCGGGTTATCGAATTCTAATCCCCAGTCGTCCATGCCTGCTATTTGTTGTTTCCACCGAATCATTCCATAAGAGCCATCATTCAACACCATGACGACCAAGTTGAGCCCGACTCTTCTCGCAGTCTCCAACTCTTGGGAATTCATCATAAATCCCCCGTCACCGCATATTGCCAAGACCCGCTTGCTCGGGTTGAGCTGCGCTGCCATCATCGCCGACGGTAAGCCTGCCCCCATCGTCGCTAATGCGTTATCTAACAATACCGAATTAGGGTGATAAGCTTTGTAATTGCGGGCAAACCAAATCTTGTAGATGCCGTTGTCCAGCGCGATGATGCCATCTTCCCCCATCACTTTCCGGGTACCGGCTACTAGCCTTTGAGGAATAATGGGAAAAGAGTTATCTTGCGCACCGGTCATAATATGCTGATCAATTTCTTGCTTAATTCGTTGGAAATATTCCACATCAGCACTTTTCCACCCGTTGAGCTTTTCTCCCAACCTGCGCACAGTTCTGCTGATATCGCCCACTAACTCAAGCTGGGGAAAGTACACTTCATCCACCTGGGCTGATTTGTAGTTCAGGTGGATAACAAACTTGTCATTGTCTGACATGAAAAATGGTGGCTTCTCTACCACGTCATGGCCAATATTGATGATCAGATCAGCCCGCGAAACTGCACAGTGCAGATAGTCATTATCTGACAGCGCCGCTGTTCCCAAAAACAAATCGGAACGCTCGTCGGCCACCCCTTTTCCCATTTGGGTGTCAAAGAAATAAATGCCTGACTGTTCAACAAACTTCTCAACCGCTTTGCAGGCTGTTTTCCGGTTTGCCCCTGCCCCAATCAAAATAAGCGGGTGGCTTGCTGTCTTGATTTTCGCTATCGCTTGATCAAGCACAAAATCATCTGCCACGGCGTACTGTCGGGTACTTTGCTTCACCACTTTGGTATCAGTCTCTTCTGCCGCAATGTCTTCTGGCAGCTCGAGCAAAATCGCTCCAGGGCGCTCCTCCTCGGCCCTTCTGAAGGCCTCCCGGACCAATGACGGAATGGTATTGCCATGAACAATCTGCTTGCTCAACTTACAAATGGGTTCATAGAGCTTAACCACATCAATAATCTGAAACTGCCCCTGTTTGGAGGCTTTGATTGGCTTTTGGCCAGTAATCATAATGAGAGGGAAAGCTCCAAGATGGGCATAGGCGGCTGGGGTAGAAAAGTTAGTTGCGCCGGGCCCCAGCGTTGCCATACAGACCCCGGCTTTACCCGTCAGCCGACCATATGTGGCCGCCATGAAACCTGCTCCCTGTTCGTGCCGGGTCAACACCAACTTTATTGAAGAATCTTTCAGGGAATTTAATACATCGAGGTTTTCTTCCCCCGGAACAGCGAAGATATACTCAACCCCTTCGTTTTCTAATGCCTTTACCAATAGATCTGAAGCTTTCATACGATTACCCGAGCAAGCCATTGAGTGAATTACACACCAAGCATATACAGCAATTAACTGTATTCCCGATTTCATAGTATTTGAATATAGTTCAGTCTTGATTATGAGCGCTCGAATACCACCGATTTATCATTGAACAGAAACACACGCTTTTCGATATGGTACTGAATCGCCCTTGCCAAGGTTAAAGATTCAACATCCATGCCTTTTCTTGCCAAGTCAGCAGGATAATAGGTGTGATCGACGGTATCCATTCCCTGAGTAATGATCGGGCCTTCATCCAAGTCATCACTGACATAGTGTGCGGTAGCCCCTACCAATTTAACCCCTTTCTGGTAAGCCTGATGATAGGGCTTCGCGCCTTTGAAACCTGGCAGTAAGGAATGATGGATATTGATGGCCTTCCCAGCCCAGCGGACGCACATTTCATGAGAAAGTACCTGCATGTAACGGGCAAGCACCAACAGTTCACACCCGGTTTGCTCCAACACTGCCTGTACCTGAGCTTCCTGCTGCGGTTTCGTCTCGGCAGTAATAGGAAAATGGTAATAAGGAATATCATGCCACTGGGCGAGTGATTGCAGGTCTGGGTGGTTTGATATCACGGCTTTGATATCAACGGCCAGATTACCCGTACGATACCGGTACAGCAAATCGTTGAGGCAGTGATCATATTTAGACACCATAATCACCACCTTCGGCCGATACTCCGATGGTGTCAGTTCCCAATCCATCTCAAACTCATCAGCCCTAGTGGCAAAAGAAGAGCAGAAAGTGACTTGATCAAGTGCCGAATTATCTTCCTTACGAAAAACGGCACGAATAAAAAAACGGTGGCCGAGTGCATCATCAAATGAATTAAGTTCAGTAATATAACAGCCAGACTCACGCAAAAAGCGCGTGACCACATCCACAGTACCGGAGCGACCGGCGCAACTTGCGGTCAGGATATATGTTAATGATGACTGATTCATAAGCTCACCTTTTCGATTTTTGCACCATCCTTATCCCGCAAGCATGGCACAAAGGTCACAAAGTTGCCGAAAGCTTATAGTGAGTCAACATGCAGTAAAGACAACGAACAGAAAAGATATTGAGTCAAGATATAGGCAAAGACCATATACAGAAAAAAACGTTAAGCGCTCTAGTGTCTAAGGTACGAAATAAGCAATGGAGAGATAAAACTTGGAGCGGGCAGCGGGAATCGAACCCGCATCATCAGCTTGGAAGGATTATACCCACCCGTGACATTAGAGCCTCATAATTAGATAATATTCAACATTACAATGACTTAAAATCAAAAAAGATAGTTACACCAAATCCCATAATATGCCATTTATTGCGGTCTGGTCACAAAAATGGTCACTTATTTTTGTATACTAAATGTACACTTCTTGTACAAAGGATTGTGCAATTATGGCCAAGATCATACCTGAACGGGACAAGAAAAAGTTATCAATCAACGTTCATCCAGCAGCAAAAGCAGCGTTTGATTTCTTTAATGGCCAAGCATATCTCTTCGATAAAACACTGTTCTCTATTGACGCATTACGTACCCTAAATCAATACTCAACACTTCACGCTGTAGAGCAGAAAAAAAGCAGAGTGCTAGTGTTTTCTGGATTTGAATTCTTTGGCTTTGACTTATCAAATACAGACTTCAGAAAATGTACAATTATTGTTCACCGTGATTTAACAGAAGAAGACATCCGCTTCCAAGCGTGGGTTAATGTTACACGCACTCTCCTATCATCATTACAGCCGCAACACATTGAGTCCTTTAGAAGACACTTCAACCAATCTGCACCCAATGAAATTGTTCAATTTTTGATTAAGAGAAATAAAATTAGTCAACCTCAATTAGCAAAGTGGACATCATTGTCTCGCAGTGGATTGGCCCGTCAGAAAAGCCGGGAAGCAAGTATTAGTAAGCCGCAACCTCAACTATCCATATTTGAAAAGCTGCTCAAGGAGAGTACTGATGAATCGGAACGAAGTTGAGAAGCGATTCAAAGCACGAAATATTGAAGGTTTCTTTAAAAAACTATTTCCATTCTCTGCTTATGACAATGCAGCTATAGCTGAAGAAGCTATTCGTCTATGTAACCTTTTAGCATCACAACATAGTGACCATTTTGATGAGCTACCTCTTCTACTAAAGGAAGCATTAAAAAGAAAACAAGTGGCATCAATTGCCCCCGATGACGTTATCAAAAAAATAACTGATAATCGTCAACTTGGGGTTCACTATATCCCTGCTTTTGTAACGTCAACCTTGCTTCGTACTTCATATGACAGAGCTAAATTCGACCAGTATAAAGCCCTAACATTAATCAGCATTTGCAGGTTAAGCTTCATGGGTAAACATGACGCTAAAATTAAAACGATCTGCGATGAAGTACGGCTTTTTGCCAATGGCCAAAGAGAAATAATGGCTGGTTATCTTCCAGACATTCACCAATACGCTTTCCCTGAACTTGTTAAAAAATTTACCCAACTAACAGATAAAGAAAAATCCACCATTAAGTCATCTCGTATCATCAATCAACTTGAGCATTATCACCGGCCATACCAAGCCAGCCTTCAATGGTCCGAAGGATATACGAGGTCCGTTACCACTAAACAATTTCGACAGGCAGGCACATTAACTGTCAGTCCGAGACAATACTTAAATGATGAGGGAGATTCTCTCATCGAAATTAAGCAACTTCATTTCGGCCCCAGGAAAAATGAAATTTGGCAAGATGAAGACGGTTTAGGAAACGATAACCGCAGTATAACTATCGTTACTAGCCCATCAAGCATCAACAAAGACTACAGCCTGGAAGTTATGAAAGCCCGCGCCATTCAGGCGCGTATAAGAAAGAAAAATATGCACCTTCCCTGCGATATTTACTCATTCACCAACTTTGAGGTGGCATGCCTAGTTCAGGCATGCCTCAAAACCATTGAAGTTGGTGATACAAATGAAAACGGTATCGCAAAACTACTCATGCTGATGCTATTAATGGGTAACACCATTGAGCAGGTAAGAAAAACAAAGGTTCAGCGCTCTGCTAACAAGTCAGTCTGTGGGTTTAACCGGAAACACAATCTGCCCACCCACAAACTCAGAGCAGAATTAGCCCCCATCATAGAAAGTATCTCAGAAAACCTGTCTTTCCCTCTTCCCAAACTGCTTACGCAAGGGATACACAGCTTTCAATTTCGGGATATTGGTGAAAAAGAGATAAAAGCCTATCTGCAAGACATCAACCGAAAACACCATACCCACATCACCCTCACCAAAGTCAGCGGATATCTCAGACAAAAACTATCACTGAAACAGATAGATCCTGTAATCATTGAAATCATCTGTGGCACAGATATCAGGGCTGTTCCTGCGCTGTTCTACACTCAACTGCCTTACTCGAGCATCCTTAATACCTATCAGCGCTATATCAAATTCATTGCCTCTGTTAACCAAAAGCCAGAGCTGGGCATTTTGCACGATGTACCCACCCAGGATAATATGCTTATCGGCTCACCACTACACATCCGAACCAATACCCTCAAGTCACTGTTTTATGAACTTAATCAGCTTATTCAAAAATCACTAGAAAACCCATTATCGAAGTTTTCCGAGGAATGCCATAACAATGTGACCCTATACACCCAATTAATAATGGGGCTTAGCTGTGGATACCGGCCAGTTACAGGCTGGTTTGGTAAATTAGAGCACTATCATATAGCTACGGGGGAATGCTGGATTTCAGACAAAGAGAAAAGTACCTGCGATTGCAGCCGCGTTATTGTACTCCCCAAAACCGCACTTAAAGTATTAGAACAGTACCTAACATATATTGAACAAGCCGCCATACACTATGGCAATGTGAACCGAGCTATCTGCTTAAGATATCATTCCGTCCTCACTAGCCAGGAGCATCTTTTCTTTTACCGGGAAAAAGACCAAATCAGGGAAACCATCCCCTCAGCCTTCATCGAATTAGTTGACCCCATTTTCCCTCTGCAGCCTAACTGGCCTCGACATCATATCCGCTCATTGTTACTCGAGAAGAATATCTCACCGGAGTTGATTTCAGCCTGGATGGGACACCAGGACACGGGAAAGCATGCCTTCAATCAATTCAGTCATCTCAATAGAAAGCAAATGAGAACAATTAGCCAGGAGATCAATAACTACCTAATTGAAATAGGTATAGAGAGAAACATATGGTAAGTATCGGAATTGAGGCGCGAGAATCCAAGCGACTAAAGACTATCGAAAATGTCAAACGACATACTCAGCAACTGCTGGACAAGTACTTCCCAAATCCCAGTAATCGACCTAATCCCGAATTATTCGAAAACAGCTGGCTCAAATTTGTCGGAGAGTTAGAAAATACATTTAGCACCCACCGCGACTACCGTCTGGCCTTTAATAGTGCAATACGAACGGTTAAGCGCTACCAGGATCAATTCCACTGGAAGGTTTCTCCACCATCCTTTCTCATCACACACAAGGAGCCGGCACAATTAAGAACCTTACCGTGGCTCAAAGCTGCCTGGGCGGTTCATAGCTTCTATGGGGAGTGGTTCAATAACGGCTTACTTAGTAAAAAGCTGCATGAACCTGCCGATATCTATCAATCACTGATACTGTCCTTGATTTTTCATAGCGGCCAGTGCTCTGCAAATGTCATCACTGCATTTTGTCGCGAGCTAATACAAGGCCCTCTTAAGCTTCAGCATTGGCAAGACAATACCTTTGTCACACTCACCTTGGAGGACAGCAAACTCAACACCAATTGTTATGTAAATGACGAAGCAAAGACCCTATACCATTGCTATTTTCATCCGATTACACTGGGGTTGCTCCAATTATGGCTAGCCGCACATAAAACAGGCTGGATACCACCGAAAGATTTAAGAGAGCTATATAAAACTCTTTGTGCCGGCATCAAACCACCAGCACACTTGCCCACATCACTAACATACTTCTGCAAGGCCGCAATATACACCTGTGAAACCTTCGACGGCGCTGAACTCAGTGAAGCACTTGTTGAATACCGAATTGAGCGAACAAAATCCTACGCCTTACCCCCGAGCAACCTTTCTCGTATTATTGAGCCAAAGGTAAATCAAGTTCTCAACCAGCACTTCTATCAATTTAATAAGGACATCACTGTAGGGCACAAAAAACAGGTAAATTCGTCTAAAGGTCGCTCAAAAGGTATTCCTGCATTGATAAAACAATGCCTTGCAGATGAGAATCCAAATGAAAAACTCTCACCTAATCGCTTACGAGATAAACTTGAACAGTTAGCCGGAGACGTCGAGCTATCAGAAACGGAATCAGTACTTATCCATTGGTTTATCTATAAGGCCTGGTCATGTACCACATCAACCCTTAGACAATACAATGCTAACCTCACTAGGAAATGGCTGTATATTGGTCAGGAAGGCGAACTCTCAAGCTTATCTTCAGAAGACATCGAGCAACTTTACAATAATCTAGTATTTAGCCATAAATCCGCGAAGTCCCAGAAGTACTTCGCCATGCGGCTAAAGGATCTGCATGGCTTTGCCGTCCAGAACTACAGCTTTCCGGAACTCACCAGTAGCTACTTTCATGTCGATGCTGGCCAGCAGCACACCCGGTCAGGGTTTATCGATGAGGGACTGTTCTCTGCCTTACTTAACAACATCCAGCAATTGGGTGATTTAAACAATGCTGAGAAAATATGCCTACAGTCTCTTTGTATCCTTTCCTATCGATGTGGACTAAGGCTAAATGAACTGAAAAAACTCCAGCTCAAGCATATCGAAGCCTCTTCGACCAAATGGATAGATATTCGGGAAAACCGGTTCGGTGATAACAAAACGGCTAGCAGCCTAAGAAAGGTACCACTTTTCCCACTGCTACTGGAACATGAAAAGCAGATAGTCACTAAACACTTAGAATTGAAGATGGCAGCACGCACATCTATGGGTAATCTTTTCTTCACTTTTGGCCAAAACATCAACCAGCCTTTCGACACCTTTCTGGTATCGAACTTTATCAGTAAAACACTCAAAGCGTTCTCCGGACTATCTTACCTAGTCTTTCATCACCTAAGACATAGCTGCATCAGCCGGCTACACCTTGTGCTGGAACTTGACGATGAGCTTGATGCAATTCCAAATATCGTCCCTTACAACAAAGAGCAACGGCACAAAATCCGCAATACCATCACAGGTGAGTCACTTCAAAATGGCTATTATGCCCTAGCCGCTTTTGCCGGTCATGAATCACCAGAAATGACGTTTTCCCACTATTTGCATTTTTCCGACTGGATATCAGCCACCAAAATCAACTTAGCTACGTACCATCTCAGTCAAAAACGAGTGGTTCAAATTGGGCTTTCATCTAGACAGCACCATCGAAATCACAAAGGAAACACCCAACCTAAGGACTTTCTCCCCTATCTCATCAAGAAACTGAAGATTGAGCCTGTCCAATCAATCGTTACAGATGGCATATCCCCGATTCAGATAAAGCCTTCCTCAACAAAAGAGACCATCAGTATACCCATCTGCTACCAAGTGCTAGAACAAGTTGAAAAAGGTATAAGCATTAAAGAAATTTCATACAAATATCGCATCGTACAAGAGACTGTCGACAAATGGTTAGCAAACGCCAAATACATAAAGTCACTTGAAACCAACACCCTGAAACAGCGGCCACGCCACTTCTCTAATGCTCGAAGGCACAAGTTATTACCCGGTAAACTGAAGTCAGTAGCCGAGAATAGAATCGTCAACAAAGCCATTACAAAACTTCGACATAACTACCGCAGCCAAAGAGAAGAAATTACAGAGATGTTAGTCTACGCCTTAAAGCACACCAGTGAGAGTAAATCAGGTATATATTTCAATAACCCAGATACCTTGAACCGATTCATTAAAACCTTTCATTTCATGATTCCTAAGTCGTCTTGGCGAGCCATTACCCTGTATCACGGCAACAGTATGAAGCTAGAGGAATGGAGAAAGGCTCTTCAAGGGCTAAAACAAAGGCAAGAAAAGAAATCATCGATAAATAGTAAGCCTGGCATTGGAGCCGTTCGCCTTGAGTTAATTAGCCCTGATGAGGAGAAGATCATAGAAATGACAGGTCATAGCAAATACTCTTCACATCTGTTGATTTACCTGATTCATATGATGGGGATAATGATGCTAAAATTATGAAACAAAATAAACCGTTATCAGTCTTTTTTATAAACTATATTCTGTTTTAAACATTAAATTTGATTTCGCAAACTACTCCTACCCTAAATTTGCAAATGGAATCACAATATTCTCGTGTGGTGTATCCATAAATACCTGTGAAATTTTCCCTACGGTGAACGGTTAATAAGTTCGAAAGCATAGAGTAAGATCTTAAACACAGTGTTGAGCTGGCAGCTTCCCCACACTTTTAACAGGAACAGCTAAAACAAAATTGGACAAAAACGTTTTATAGATTTTGCTAAATTAGTAACTTACGGATTACTTTTAGTATGGAAAAGCACACAAAGTTGGCCAAAATATCTTATCCACTACACTTCCAATATAAAATGCTCCAACTGAATTTAAATTATTAATTTATAGTGACAAAAAGTCCTATTCCATGAGCTTGCTATTTTTACATATAGATGAATTTTTGGTGAACCAGTTGGTTAAATAATCAACAAAACCTACTCTTCTAGGGAAACTAACTTAGGAGAGAGAAATGAGCGTTTTGACTAAAGGATTGGTGGGATCCTTAGCGGCCTTAGTTATGGCTTCCCCTTCGCTTGCCCGAGAGCAGATTAGTATTGTCGGTTCATCAACAGTTTATCCATTCGCAACCGTTGTTGCTGAGCGCTTCGGTAAATCGACCGGCTACAGTGTGCCTAAGATAGAGTCAACCGGTTCTGGTGGTGGCCTAAAACTGTTTTGCGCCGGTGTCGGTGAGAGTACGCCTGATATCACCAACGCCTCTCGTAAGATCAAGCAATCAGAAATAGAGTTATGTAAGAAGAACGGTGTAACAGAGATCGTCGAGGTGCAGATAGGTTACGATGGCATTGCCTTTGCCAACTCGACACGTGCACCCAAGCTCGACGTAACCGTCGATGAAATATACAAAGCGCTCGCTAAAGTCTTACCCAATGAAAAAGGTGAGTTGGTCGAAAATCCTTACACAACCTGGAGGCAGATCAGCAGTGAACTGCCAGACATCAAAATCGAGGTTTTAGGTCCTCCACCTACATCAGGTACTAGGGATGCCTTTGTTGAGCTCGTAATGGAAGAAGGCTGTGACAGCTTCCCGGCCATGAAGGAGTTGGCTAAGAAAGACAAAGCGATGCACAAAGCAGCGTGTCAGGGGATCCGTGAGGATGGCGCGTTTGTCGAAGCAGGAGAGAATGATAACCTTATTGTGCAAAAACTCTCAGCAAATCCACATGCCTTTGGAATTTTTGGTTTTAGTTTCTTAGACCAAAATACGGATAAGGTGCAAGGCTCCAAAATCAACGGTGTGGAGCCAACCTTTGAAGCGATTGGTGACGGCTCTTACCCGGTCTCCCGCTCACTATTCTTTTACGTCAAGAAAGCGCATGCCGGTGTTATTCCAGGAATTGAGGAGTACGTTGCGGCATTTACCAGCGAAGATGCAATTGGTGAAGATGGTTACCTTGCTGACCGCGGGCTTATTCCGCTATCAGCGAGAGACTGGAAGCTTGTAAGACAAGATGCTGAAACGATGACCCCGAACCTGTAAGCGTATGACGGTTGCTTTAATTACGTTTATTTGCGCAGCTCTCGCTTTTGTCTTCGGTCGTTCGAAGGCGGTAAGAGCTGCCCAATCGATAGGTGGTATCCGCGCATTACACTCGCTGCCCAACTACTATGGCTGGTACGCAATGTGGATTGTGCTACTGCCAATAATGGTGTTCGGTCTTTTTTGGGCAATATCTGAGCCCTATGCTTTGCGTACTCTGACGCTGAGTTATTTTGACCTCCAATACCCAATTCAACAAACAGGGCGAAGCGAAGATCTAATTTTTGCTCAAATTGTCGCCTCGAGTAGCCGCGATTTATCAAATGTTGATTATTTTCAAGCACTGACGCGCAGCGGAGAGTATTATCGCAATCTTGTGCGCAGCGGTAATTCTGTATTTTACATAACAAGTTTCTCCATCTTGGCCGGCGCGATTAGCTTTGGTTTGTACAAGATTGCCCCAGATTTCCGCGCCAGAAATCAAGTAGAAAAGGTCGTGCGCTTCCTACTCGCCCTAAGCTCGACTATCGCAGTTTTAACCACCTTGGGCATTGTGCTATCGGTCCTGTTTGAGTCGGTGCGCTTCTTCTCGCAAATACCAATCACCGAATTTTTATTTGGTACCCACTGGTCACCTCAGATTGCGATACGTGCTGATCAGCAGGGCGCGAGTGGGGCTTTTGGCGCCGTACCTCTGTTTGCCGGTACGCTGCTTATTACTGTAATTGCCATGGTGGTCGCCGCCCCCATCGGCTTATTCAGCGCTATCTATCTGGCGGAATACGCTCCGGAAAAGGTGCGCACTTATGTTAAGCCCATGATGGAAGTACTGGCCGGTATTCCAACGGTGGTCTACGGATTTATTGCGGCTCTGACGATTGCACCAGCAATTCGTAGCTTTGCCGAGTCATTGGGGAGCACCTCAGTGTCCTCGGAGAGTGCTCTGGCAGCAGGGTTGGTCATGGGTGTGATGATCATTCCATTTGTCTCCTCGCTCTCTGATGATGTTATTCGCGCAGTCCCACAGAGCATCCGTGATGCATCGTTAGCGATGGGAGCAACTCGCTCGGAGACGATCAAGAAAGTGGTTCTTCCCGCAGCACTCCCGGGTATTGTTGGCGGGCTATTGCTTGCCGTTTCAAGGGCAATCGGTGAAACCATGATTGTGGTCATGGCTGCCGGTCTCACGGCGAACTTAACCGCCAACCCTTTGGAATCAGTAACAACCATCACCGTGCAGATCGTCACCTTATTGGTGGGTGATCAAGAGTTTGATAGCGCGAAAACCTTGGCAGCATTTGCCTTAGGGCTGACCTTGTTCGTGGTTACCTTGTTACTCAACGTCGTGGCGTTGAGGATTGTGAAAAAATATCGAGAGCAGTATGAGTGACCCATTGTTAAGACTTTCAGAGCGTAAGGTGGCATTGGTTCGAGAGTCACTGTCAAAACGTCATCGTATCGAGCGACGTTTCCAATTCTATGGCGTTGCCTCGATTCTCAGTGCGTTGGCTTTTCTGATCTTTCTGTTGACCTCAATCATCTTCACCGGGGTTGGCGCTTTTACAACCACTCAAATTGAGATGCGCTTTTATGTCGCCCAGCTCGGAGAGCTGCCTTCTGCCCGCAGCTTAATTCGTAGTGAGCTACAAGAGACATTTGAGCAAGTCACGACTCGTGCTGAAAGGCGCGCGCTCTACGGTTTTGTCTCACCAGAGTCAGAATTTATGATTCAGCGTCAGCTCGACGATGGGCGTAATCGTGGAAAACAAATCTCAATTTGGGTACCCGCGGGAGATCGTGTCAATCAGTTTCGCAAGGGTAAGCTGATGGTTGACGATCAAACGGGATTCTCAAGCAAAGAGTATGCTTGGTATCGGCAGCTAGAAAAGCAAAATAAAATTCGCTCCGCCTTCAACTGGCACTTTTTTACCGCAGGTGACAGTCGCAACCCTGAAGCTGCGGGCATAGCCGGGGCGTTCATGGGCTCGATGTTCACCCTGTTAACCGCTTTGGTATTGAGCTTTCCAATCGGGGTAGGCGCGGCGATTTACCTAGAAGAGTTTGCCCCCAAGAACCGTATCACCGACATCATTGAGATTAATATTAATAATCTAGCAGCGGTACCATCGATAGTCTTCGGTCTTTTGGGGCTGGCTATCTTCCTCAATGTACTGGGCTTGCCGCGCTCAACCCCTGTGGTTGGTGGTTTGGTACTCACTCTGATGACGTTACCCACGATTATTATATCGAGCCGAGCATCGCTCAAGTCAGTTCCACCCTCGATCCGCGACGGAGCATTAGCGATGGGAGCCTCAAAGACCCAAGTGGTATTTCACCATGTATTACCGCTAGCACTGCCGGGAATGTTTACTGGCTCTATCATTGGCATGGCACAAGCCTTAGGGGAGACCGCACCTTTGCTGATGATAGGTATGGTCGCGTTTATCGTTGATGTCCCGACCAGCTTTGTCGATGCTGCTACTGCCCTGCCAGTACAGATTTTCCTCTGGTCGGAAAACCCAGAGCGTGGCTTCGTCGAGCTGACCTCTGCAGCCATTATTGTGCTGCTGTTTTTCCTTTTCCTAATGAATGGGATTGCGTTGTATCTAAGAAAGAAATTAGAGCGGAGATGGTAGATATGAATGTACAAGTTGACCGCACATTAACCGCACCCGCGGCTGAAGAGCCCGCTATCTTGCGCGAATCCCTGACCGCTCACCAAACCATTGGTGAGTTTGCAAGCGATCAGCCAAGTATGAAAACACGCAATGTCAATGTGTTCTATTCTGGGGTTCAAGCCATCATGGATGTCAGTTTAGATCTTGGCGCCAAGCAAGTGCTGGCACTCATCGGGCCATCTGGGTGTGGTAAGTCGACCTTTCTTCGCTGCCTAAATCGTATGAATGACACCGTCCTTGGATGTGAAGTTCAAGGAAGCTTGTCCCTTGATGGGGTCGATATATCCGCATTAGAGCCAGAAGAGTTAAGAGCTAGAGTCGGCATGGTCTTTCAAAAGCCCAATCCTTTTCCTAAGTCCATTTATGACAATATCGCCTACGGGCCGAAGTTACACGGGCTTGTGGAAAGCAAGACCGAACTGGATGAGGTTGTCGAAGCATCACTGCGCAAAGCCGGATTATGGGAAGAGGTCTGTACTCGTCTGCATGTCCCGGCAACAGGACTGTCTGGAGGGCAACAGCAGCGTTTGTGCATCGCGCGAGCTATCTCAATCAGCCCAGAGGTGATTCTTATGGACGAGCCGTGCTCAGCACTTGACCCCATTGCTACCTCAGTTATTGAGGCGTTGATCATGGAGCTCAAAGAGAATTACACCATCGGCATAGTCACCCACTCCATGAGTCAAGCCAAGCGCGTGTCAGACCGAACTGCGTATTTCCATTTGGGTAAGTTGATTGAGGTTAACCCCACAGAGGAGATGTTTGAGCAGCCTCAGCATCACTTAACACAAGGCTATCTAAAGGGTCGATTTGGTTAATCTTGTCGATCCGTTATGTGAAGCTAGCTGAAGCTGACTATTTAACTTGTACAGATAAATAATCAGGCTAACGCCTGCGTCATACCGGTTCATTACATTAAAACCTGTGCTGGAGAAATCCGCCTTTATGAATCGTCTCTTCAATGTTGAGGTTGTTTACCAGTAACCATTGAGCCCATCACTGGGGTCGCTCTGCCTTATCTGATTAGTTGCAACAACCCCGAAAAGACTTACAAAATCAGTGAAGTGATAACGTTTTAGGAGGAGACCAGCTTAAGTAACATTCTATTCTTGATCTAAATACGTAAGTAGTTGATTGGGAGAAGACTTGCCAATAGCTACACGTCTTAACAAATCAGCTGATTGAGCATCTCCACCAAGACACCTCTGAATTGAGGCATTGATATCTTCACTACTAATACCGTCATGAGTAAGTGTCTGAATCCATTTGTATTCTATTGAATCAGGATTAAGTATTGTAGTGCGACCTATTTTCATTCTTTGCATCAACACACCTACCGTCACAACCGGCTTGATTAAAAACCATTGTGATGGAATGCGTCTGGCTATCATCAATGGTATGGTCATCGCAACCGCATCATATAATGCGTAAGTAAGAAGCGTACTTAGATTAGTATTATGAATTAGACTGATACACCTAATATTATCTGTCTATGATTTTTGGTATGTGTCTAGCCGCCTTGCTGCCCTCAAGATAACTATCTTGTCTGTTTTTCTTTATCGTCTCCGATTGAAAGCAAAGTATTGCCTTAACGATGTGGTCAGATGTGAGACTCCATCCCAAAGCATGATTATAGTGAGGAAGGTGGCTTCTACGGACAGTTACGGTAAACTAGAGATGAAAAGCCGCTTTGTCCGTCGTAAAGCAAGTGAAAAATCGAATAATCTTCAACTTTGGGCTCAGCTCCCAGTGTTGCCTGACTGTTTATGCTTCTGACTTTCAGAATCAGAATTACCATTTTTAGATCGTGACGACTTTCAATATCCTTGGGTTGTTTCCACGATGTCAGCAACTATAAAAATGGAAGCAATAATATATCCAATTGCTTCACCTGTGCTCCCAGGCCCCAGAAAATACTCACTAACGGTACCTAGGACTATTCCTACCCCCATCATAACCCACGGAATCCTGAATTGAGTCAGAAGATTAAATTCTGGTAATAACATTGAATTTCCTAAATCATAGAACCACATAAATTAAAAAGCATTTCCGTAGATATGATTAGTAGAGAGCTATAATGCATGCCTACACCTGTAACGTCACATTAGCTCAGGTATCGTAAGTCATAATTAACAGCCTATTAATGAGTTTCAACTCTAACTGAAAAAGGGGCAAATCTGCGTTACGACGATCGGCCCATCAGCACACCTCTGGACACAAATGAGCTACATTTTTCTTGGTTGCATTACTTGCAGGCTTTATCGATGCTATTGGTGGAGGAGGAGGCTTGATTATTCTTCCTGCGTTATTGCTCGCGCGTTTGTCACTGGCACAAGCGTTGGCTACAAATAAGTTTCAGGCCATATTTGGCAAGTTATCGTCAGTTAGATATTTTTTTAAAGAAGGGGTTATTTGATTTTTCGAGCTTGAGCGTTACTTTAACACTATCTTTTATCAGTTAGAGGGTTGGTGCATTTTTAGTACAGCGTTTACCGTCTTCCACCCTAAGCGTGGTAGGCGAGCTGAGACTTTTGACTGATTCATGAATTGTTCATTAAACATTCAAAGTGATAAGGTTACCAATAGTTATTTTTGGTTAAAGTATTAAAAATTGAGACAAAAAACGCTTTGGTGTATCCCGGTTTGTGAAGATAAATAGTGAGTTTAATGTTTGTTCGTAACGTGTGATGATGATGATGTAGTAAAATTATCGTCAACGAATTGTCTTTGACTTGCTCCCGAATCATGAGTTGGCACAGGATTAGAAGGGGTTGGCATGTACAAGTTATTGTTTATCAGCAGACACAATGCTGTTCGAAGTGTGATAGCACAATCACTAGCAATGAACACGCTCTCAGAGCAATTTGAAATTGAGAGTGGAGGCTCAGAGCCGAAAGGGCATATTGATCCAGTGGTTCAGTCTTTTCTTAGCGACAATAAGTTGCCGCAAGCTCACCGGTACTCCCATTCTTGGGAAGAGAGAACCAAGTTTCTGCCGGATGTTGTGATCATTTTGTGCGATTCGCTACACCAAGAACCTGTTCCTAAGTGGTTATCTGGGGGGGTTAGAGTTAACTGGCAACTAGATGTTATGCCCGAAGATGCAAGTGACAGCGAAAAGTATGCTTATTGCGAGCGGGTTGCTCTTTCATTGCAGCGGAGAATAGATAGGCTTGGTGAAAATCTCGTTAGTGGTCTCAGTAAAGAGAGTATTCGGCAATGTGTTGAAGAGCTAAGCACCTTGTAATCTTAGGGTATGTAGAAGGTATTGTTCTCTCCTGTGCGTTCGGTTGCGCTAGGCTAAATGCTGTATGTAAACGCAGTTTACCGACCAACCACTACATATATTTCTCTACAACTTTTACCAGAAGCTTTTGGACCGACAATTTAGATATCTACCTCTAAATTGGTTTTATCGATTGAATCGACAGGCAAAGGGGCGTCATAATCTTCTGGCGAGAAGCAAACATTGAGTGGGCGTAGTTTAGATTTTCGCTTCCTCTGGTGTGTATCCATGCGTGAGAGGATATCGCCCAACACCTCAATTGTATTGACCATGTTCTCACCTTTGTTCAGCATCACACACTCGGCCCTGCTTGCCATCACCGTATCGCTGATCTCAGCTCTTGAGGGGGCGTGTTTTTTGGCTAGGTTTTCCAACACTTGTGTCGCCCAAATAACGGGGACATGAGCGGCTTCACACAGCCAGAGGATCTCTTCTTGGACTTCAGCAAGACGTTCAAACCCGACTTCAGCGGCTAGATCTCCCCGAGCCAACATGACTCCAAATTTAGGTAGCTTCAAGCCTGTTAATAAAAGCGCAGCTAGGTTATCAAACGCCATTTTGTTTTCAATTTTGAGTATCACCCCTTTATCCATAGCCCTCAGAGTTTCAAGCATACGCTTCAACGACTTTATATCGCTTGGCTTTCTAACGAATGACATGCCGATCAAATCGACTCGCTGTACCATCTCAATAAGGTCGTTTTGATCCTTTTCGGTCATCGCAGAGGTGGATAAGTAGGTCTGCGGTAGATTTATCCCTTTGTCACCTTGCAGCCTGCTACCTGACAATTTTGCATGGGTTATCTCTACCCTAAGTTGTTTATGGGAGGCCTTAACAATAATACCTTGGATTTTACCATCATCAAAACAAATAGATTGACCTACCTTAGCACTGTAGAAAACCTCCTTCATTGTACAATTGACGCTGGAGATCCCCGATTCAATTGGTTCGTGATGCCCTGGTGGAAGCAGATCGATAAGATCGCCCTTATATAAAGTGATACTGTCACGAACCTCGGGTAACAGGGCAACCTGATCTCGACTAATCAACTGCCCACCTCGGTAGAGTTCGATGATTTGATCAGTTTCGAAAAAAACTGACTTCTTGCAACGGGCAATTATCTTATTTGCAAACACTTGCGTAACCAACAGACGTCGAGCTTTACCTTTGCCATCTTGGACAACTGCGATATCTCCCTCTTTCACACCGCCATCAAAAAGAGCAACTACAGGCACTAGCTCTGGCCGATTATTCACACATTTGGATTGCAGGTAAAACTCCACTTCAGCATTTTGTACCACCTGACCGTGTGCATTTTTGCGAGTTTTAATTCGTTTGAATCGCCCCAATGAAGGCATTGTGCCAATTCTAAGTTTAGGGCCTGCTAAATCCATGTAGACTTTACATGGCTTGTTGATACTCTGTTGAGCAAGCCTAAGGTTATCAATCATCTTGTGCCAACTATCCGCACTGTCGTGAGCACAGTTAATTCGCATTAACCCCATTCCTGCTTTAAGGAAGCTGGCAATAATGCCTGGGTCATCAGCTGCCGCCGATGGCATGGTCACCATAATTCGAGATCTATGCTTGAGAGGTCTTTCACCGAATAAGGTTTTGCTGTTCGT
The DNA here is from genome assembly GCF_014349205.1 of Photobacterium sp. BZF1. NCBI lineage: Bacteria > Pseudomonadati > Pseudomonadota > Gammaproteobacteria > Vibrionales > Vibrionaceae > Photobacterium > Photobacterium sp. BZF1. The sequence goes on along the minus strand of NZ_JACSOF010000012.1, from coordinate 17,614 downwards.
TTTTAGCTTGTTGCTACCAAGCGCAAAACGCTCAGTATCCATAACTTCGACAGATTGGCCTCGAAGTGCCAGTACCGCTTGAAGAACGGCCTCCAAGCTTGGCAAGATGTGCGCTTCTGAACGATCTAATGTGCTGAGTCCATACGCTGAAAGATAACCTTGAAACTGCTGGATATCGATTTGTCTGAAGGCGAGATAATTGAGGAGGTTCTGAGCACTGAAAAAACAACTTTCGCTGTAATCCAAACGGTCTAACGATCGTTTTTCGGTAAACTCCAGTACGTGGTCTATGGTTTGACGCAATGAAGTTTCAATTAGCTCAAGATCACCCACAACACTTCTCCTTGTAAAGAAGAGTTAATTTACATCAATTGTTGAATAAATCAGTGATTCTAATCTATAAAGTTAACATCTTCACAAAAGCTTAACTATATGAATCTGACTTCCTTATCGACAAAGCTAAATGTTACTCTAACTGAGGCAAGCCAAGTTATGCGATATTCTATTAAGCGTTAAAAAAAGAAGCTCAACCAAATACTCAATTCAGAAATGATTAATGATCTTCCCCTCGGTGTCGTTCTCGAAGTAAGGGTAAACCAATACTAAAATTGTGGTGCTTGCGTATTGTAAATTGAAAAGGGGCAAATACGGGTTAGTAAAACTGACGGAACACAAATAAGCCTCGCATTGGCGAGGCTTGATAATGTTTATTTGTAGTATTGGTGACGCCTTTTAGAATTATGCTTCCAACACTTAGCAACGTCATATACGTTTGCAGGGTAATCATCCCACGGGTTAGCCAGTGTTCTTCCTCTAGCTGCTCGCAGTTTAATAGGATATTCACGACACTCAACTTTGTGGAGGAAATAGTAGCTCTTCTCCTGCTTGGTTGAAAAATGCTTGTGAGTTCCACTACGTACGCTAGGGTACACATCCCATAGATAAGCCCCTTGCACTTTGACATGGCTTCGGTACTGTTGCTTTAGTTTTTTCATTTACCCTCCAGGTTTACATTACCTAGAAGGGGTCCTCTGCAAAGTAGTTCATACGTCCACCATGATGTGCTCTTTACTCAAGTCTAGCAAATTCTAGTTAAGGCCTAAAATCATTACTAAAGCTTATCAAGCAAACCATGCTTCTTAAAACACTTCGGGGCAGATCTGCGTTACGACGAGTGACCATTATCGACTTAGAACAGACTTACTACGGGACGCAGCGCTACGCCGAACCAAAGCTTCTTTGATCTAGACCAAAACCAAGAACTTATGATCTATCCAGTTGCATATCTGTCATGCTAAGTTAGAAAACACGATTGAATATCTTGGTGTTGAGATTGAGGATTTCGGAGAATTGTGAGGCATGAATTACTAATCACAATTCTACAAACAGTATCGAATACAGACCATCTCTGACTTAACTGAAATCTATAAATTGCGTAAGAGTGAGCGATTTTTTAATTAACTAAGCAGGTTGCTTAATGACTTCATACCATAATGACCAACCGATTATCACAGCAAATGACGACCAACTTAATAGATTCTTGTTCTGTAGATCACTAGCAAATATTGCAAACCTTGATGTTGGCTCGCCATGTATAACGATATCGATAGAGGGTGCTTGGGGGACTGGCAAAACATCAATCATTAATCTAGTTCAAGAGTCCCTAAGTAAATCTAAAAATCAACCAATTGTGGCTCATTATAACCCTTGGGTAAACGGAAAAGAGAAGTCTTTAGTAGAAGACTTCCTCATCCAATTTACTTCACAACTTGGTCTTTCCAACCACGCTAATAATGGCGCGAAAGTTGCGAAAGAACTACTTTCGTACTCAAAACTCTTTAATGTTGCAAAACTGGTTCCTGGAGTCGAACCATTTGGTTCAATTGTTGAAAATATCTTTAAAGGTGCAGGTGAAGCAACAGAGGCAATTTCTGAACTAAAAAAATTGGATGTGCAAGCTCAAAAACAAAAGGTAATTAACAGTCTAGAAAAACTCAATAAGTCTATAGTTATCATCATCGACGATATTGATCGTTTAACACCAAGTGAATGTTTTCAGGTGCTTAGGCTTGTAAAGGCTGTTGCCGATTTTCCTCGCACCTCTTTTTTACTAGCCTTTGATCCAGATTATCTTGAATCTGTCCTTGCCTCAAACAATATAAGTAACGCTGGTCAATACATTGATAAAATAATCCAATTAAGGTTGCCTGTACCTATCATTACTGAGTACGACCAAAATAATTTAGTAAACTCAGCATTTAAACAACTAGGTTCAGATTTTACATTTGATCATTATCAAGATGATAGAGAAAGGTTTGCCGATATTTATCAACGAAACATCAAGAAGTTGCTGACTAGCCCACGAGACATCAAACGAGCTATAAATCACTTCAAGTTTGTCTATCAACTTGTCAAACATGAAGTGAGCACAACTGACTTATTTGTTCTTTCTGTGCTTGCAACTAAATACAACAGAATTTACGAGCATATTAAACGAAACCCATTCAAATATGCTAGTAAGTATAATGGTAGAGCTTACATCTTCGACAAAGAAGAGGCCGCTAAGGAAGCTAAAGGAGAGAGATGTGCTATCTATACACAAATGGGGTTAAATAACGAATCTACAGTTGAAGAGTTACTAAAAGATATTTTTCCTATCATAGAAAATGAGTTTTATTTTGACTCATATGGGGTTGATGATGCTGATGCGGCTGGCCGTGTAGATAGTATAGATCGTCTGTCCACAGCTCTTCATATTTCAACACCTAAAGGATTGTGTTCGGACAACGATGTTCGTCTGTATATCGATAATGCAGATAATAAAATAGACCTGTTAACAGACTCAATCAATAATCAGTCAACTGCTCGATTTCTGGAGTTATTTGGTTATGAACTAGAAAAGTACGAACACAAGGTTGATTGCTACATCCATGCATTGAGGCGGCTAACAGAGGAACTAATGGCTCGTAGGTTATTCCACTCTGTAGACAATTTGTTTGATGGCATGTTCCTGAGTACCAGCCATTACTCTGCGCTATGCAGGTTAATTCGTAAATTAATTCGGAAACAAACAAAAAGAGAAGAAAAAATAGCACGAATGACGTCAGTTATCGGCAATTTTTCATTGCTACCATTCATCGCGGACACTATTGATTTTATATCACTTCAACACCAGGCAAAATCAAAGGAACCTGCATGGTTACTTGAAAATGAAGCTAGTGATATTATGGACATTTATATTAATGCCGCGCGTGAGGTTATTGAAGAACAACAGATCGGTTCTCAGATTCTCGAATACCATCTGGTATCACCCATTTGGAGTTGGCGTAAAGATAAAGCGTTAGAAATAATCAAGGCTGTCAATCCTGATGATGCTTTACGCTTAGGTTACTTGTGTATTGGTAGTCTTGGTTCTAACTCAAATAAAGGACTTTTTCTATCTGTGGATGCTGAAAAACTAGAATTATTTGTAGACCCTAGCAAGATTAAGAGAAGAGCAACTGAGTTGTTAGAATCCACATCAGAACCATTGGACCGAGCTATTTTATTGAGTATCACAGATGAAAGTCAACGTTATGTTCAAGATGGTACCGTTGAAGAAAACTAATTATTAGTAACTCTCTATCTCACTTTTGTCTTGAAGCGACTCAAGTCACTTATAAATATCTGACAAAATGCATAAGCTAGATCGTCTTCACATTAGTATTAAAAGCAAAGCCGGTCACTTTCTCAAGGTTTTGTCTTACATAATGAGGGCATAAGTCATTTACGAAAAAGCTGTTTCAGAATTGTGTAAGAGCCTGTTGCACAATTTGGGACTAGAGTTTGTCCAGTGCTGTCGGACAATTGGTAAGTCGCCTATTTCACGTATAAGCGATACTGAACTTAGTCAACAACCTGTTGACCAAATTATTCTTATGAAGGTTTACTGCTGCCTAAACACGTTTCGGGGCAAATCTGCGTTACGATGATCTTCCCCATCAGCCCCTCCTCAGCTTCGATGGCTTGAGCCAGAAACTGCTGTGCTCCCTGCTTTAACAGTTCATTGAGCGGGTTGTCTGGTTTATGAAGCTTGGTAACGGTATGATTGTTGTCCATGCGGTTTACTCCCTGTTGGTTCTTGAACTGGCGATATAAATCAACAGGTTACACCGCATTACTTTCTGCCCATACACCAGAAACCAGAAACCACTATAGCTCTACCTGTCGTTCCACCTAATTTAGGAAACAAAGCCGTTCTTAGCGTACAATATTTTCATTTTCCGAATCGTCGTGTGACCCCTTAGCGTGCTATATTTTCCAAATTCTGAGACGCCCCTAGTTGAATCACATTTAGGAACAGTTATTTAGTCGAAACTAATACAGTTTAATCCATGAGTAAGCTATCTGTGTATTGGCTAAGCTCTGCCCGAACCTCTAGCTCTGCTTCCGATAGGTATTTGGGGGTGTGTGCATTAACCACGGCAGTGTTTTGTTCACGAACTTGGTGGGTATTGCCGATGGCGTCAAATATGCTGCTCAGCAAGTTCATCGATTGTGACATCAAAGCTTCACTCTCTTGTTGTGAGAATAGCGGCTCAGCATCAAAGCCAAGTGCGTAGAGGATGTCGTTAAAGTGCATCGCATAACCTGAGCCAGAAACATCAAATCTGGTGCTCTTGATGCCATCGGAGCTTCTCTCCCACAGATACGGAGGATGCTTGAGGGTGCCAAAACCAATTGCGATGACGCGGTCTGGGTAGTGCAGTTCCAACCTTCTGTCCCAGATATCACCGGCTTTTCCTGCCTCAATCACTACTTCAACGTTACCTTCCGGCGACGTTACTTTGCCTTCGACATAGAGATGGGTTTCAGCGCCTTGTGTGTATTCCAACTGCGATTCGCTAATGCGTTCAGCACAGACCTGTTTTAGTTCAACCTGCACACCTCCCATGCCGGATTTATGGAGGTAGCGAACCAGCCCAGCAATCGCGTGAATGCCCATATCAAAGCCATAACCTCCGCCGCCGCTGGTAGCTAAGTTGAGTAGCGTTCTGGCGTTGAGTAATTCAACTCGGTTTTCAAAACGGAAGTCTTGGATAACTTCATGACTGTCACTAGGGTTGTCGGCAGCAATCGCAATAATCTTGCGGGGGACAGAGTCAGGTGTGCCATAGATGAATCAGCGAAGAGTGCTTCCAACGAAGGAGAAACTAAAACGGTATCGATAAAGTAAAACTGAGCTCCACGACGTTTAAGCTCCGGGATGACTTGGTTAAAGCCTCTGTCGATTTCTGCCAAGGAGAAAGATGGTTTCTCAACCACAAACAGAAGGTCTTGAGTGTCGAGTGCATTACTCACTTGTTCAATGATGGATAGATGTACGCCAACCGGCGTTAGGACGAAGGCCGCAGCAACATCAGTGTGTGAGTGAGCCTGTAAAAACGCATCAAGATCTGCGTAACGAGCGGAGTAAGGGAATTGAAAGTACGATGCAAAGGACAGGTAATGTTGAACTGCTGGGTCGATGGCGACTACATCAAAACGAGAGCTTAGGGTGTGCAGTAGGTTCTCATACAAACTAACCACTGACGATTTAGCGTTCCCCAATCCACCAAATACCAATACGACCTTGTTCATCACTTCCCCTTCACCAAATTGCATTCACCAACAGGGTAGCAAAAATACGCTCAGCTGCTGGCCTGGCAACTCACAACTGGACAAAAATGAGGTACAGCTTTTTCTAAATTAGCATTTGATGGATTACTTAGGATATAGCAAAACCTCTAACGTAGTGGCCAAAACCACTTAGCCACTACACTCTCAAGCTCATTTAAATACCATATTACGAATCCGCCTTTAACGCCTTGTTATAAAGCTTTAAACAACTCTGTTTTTGAATGCTCTATCTCTTCACGTAATACCGCTTCTAAGTGCTTCAATGACAACACAATGAATTGACACTTTTCTTGCTCAATACTAAGAGGGTGATTGTTCATTAATTTGGAAATATCATAAGGTAAACGGAAATCTCTACCACCATCTTCATTTGGCTCACCAATTTCAATGTCCGTTTCTTTATAAAAGTCTTTGCTATGTGCCACTTCATTTCGGAGTTTTATCAAGTTAACTAACGTTTGATAAATTTTACTTTCATTGTCTGTGATGAACTTACCAGATGATAAAAGGAACCCTAGTGCATCTAATTTTTTACCTAAGTTCATTGAAAGAAATGCAGTTGCATGTCTTTTATAATCACCTTTAGGGAAAAGATGAAAAGCCCATGAGATGATGCCTTCATTGAGTAAGCTCTCTAATGAAGCGGCAGCAACCAAGATAAATGAGTACTTGTTAGAGTTAAAGAGTACATCGTTATCTTCAGTGTGTGCCAACAGGTATTCTGCTGATTCAATTAGTCCTTTAGAGGAAGTAAATATAAAATGCGTTTCCAATACTCCGATGCCTCCTAGCTTCATAACGCTTATTAGCGAGAATGCCGGATGAGTAGATTAGAACAAACCTAATTTACTGACGTCACCCTCAGATTTAATCTACTGAATTTTAAAGTTTTTTAACAGTATCATTCGCATTTTTTATCCTAGCTCAAAACAAAACTTAGCGAGCCTAGGATTGTGCCATTTAGATGCGTTATTGATAGAGACCACTACACTGTTTTGGGGCATCTTCTCGTTACACCCATTACCTCAAGGTAACTTTTGACTTTAAAACGACTCCTGGACAGTCATTAATCATCAAAAAGTCATCAATGGTTTTTAAATTCTGCGATGGCACTTGAGGACCAATAGTAACTGTCTTGATATGTGACAAATCAATGGGAACTTCTGTATAAGTTGTCAAGCCAAGTCTGTGGGGACGATACTTTATAGAGTTATCATTAGCACCATCGATACTAAGCACCCACCGAACTTCTTCTTCAGGTTTAAATGAGTGGTTTTTAAAACCTATTAGTGCGGAGATAATAGACTTTACGTACTGGTCCGTGCCATTCGGCGTTGATAGAAGGTTGTTTAAAGATTCATCGTTGGCCTTGAGGTTCCTATCTTCAATAATCGCTCTACGCTTGCTGTCAAAGTCATATACACAATTGATTTTTCTTGCATTGGCATCGATAAATCCATCTTCAAACTCAATACAAACACCCAAACCTAGAGTTGTATAGGCTCGCCATTGGCTAATATCATCTTTCAAAGTTGAAGCGCTAAATGACATCTGATACCTGAGGTAAGTATCAATAGTGGAATCGATGAGCTTCAGAGCGCTTTTACACTGCTCTTCCGCATATTTGAGACCAAGAACCTCAGCGAGAACCTGATGTAACTCAAATCCTTCCATCTCATCATTCATAAAAGCGAGACTACTGAACCAAACTTTTCTAGTTTGAACAATGTGAAAGAGTGACTCAATGTTTGTGTAATGGAAATAACTCATCTATCCGCAATCTCTTGATACTGGTAATGCCCAAATTATTTCACGTTACACAGATAAGAAATAGTAGGTCAAACGACCTCACCTTGATTTGTGAGGTTGAGCGTTACTGGCACAGAATGGGGCAAAACCTTGCTAGCGATGAGCGCCACTGAGAAGCCTCTGGACATAAATGATTTAGAGCAAGCGCACTAAATCATTTAGTGGGTATCAATATAATTATCCCGAAACCTGAATATTTCTATGTATTTTATCTATGGAGAGCGATTAAGCTTCACCACACTGAAATCTTTATAGGTTGAGATAAGTTATAGACATCTGGAATTTCTTTAGAGTAAACCTAAATAAGGAGTATCATTCATCCAGTCTATCGTCAGAGAGCTTTTTAAGCCTTTTAACTCTTTTCTAACTACTGATGTTTGTTTGCCTAAGTGCTGATATCCATCATCAAAGGCTTCTTCCAATACTCGACCATTGGAGCCTTCCAATCCTTTTATGCCTAATAACGATAAAACTGTAGGGGCGACATCGACCAACCCAGACGGGGTGAGTATTTCTGTACCTTTCATAACGTTCATACCCGAAAGCATCAGCACTGAATTCACTTCATAGGTGCTTAGTCCGCCATGCTGACCAGAACCAGCCAACGCATTGCAAGTCGTCGCTCCTACGCCCGCTACTCCATGGTTGTTGTTCTCATCAGAACTAGAGCACACATAAAATAGGTCAGCAGAACGCGAGTGCTCAGAGAACGAATCCTCAAGCTCAAATGCACCTTCTACGTCAGCCAGCGAATTAGAAAAAACATACTCAATCTCAGGTGTTTCGTTTAACTTATTCACTATTACCTGTGCCTTAGGCTTACCTGAATCAGTTAATCGAAGCTCTCCAGAACGACCTTGCGTAAACACCACATCAACATCAGGCGCATCTATAGTACTCGCATTTACACCAACCTCAGCAAGCAACGAACTTAGATCCAAATGCTTGTCGACGCTAATATGCCCATGATCAGATAAGACAAAGAGTAATGTTTCGTCTTTAGATTCGTCGCTTTCAATCCACTCCACGATTCGCGCAAATTGATTATCACACGCTTTTAACGCCTGCTCAGATTCTGCGGAACCAAGGCCATGAGTATGAAATGAAGAGTCAGGCTCTGTTAGCCAAAGCAACGCCACATCCGGGCTCACTGTTTTTAATACATGTTCAATGAAAATATCCGTCAGTCTTTCAACGTTATTGGTTTTCGGTGCGGGCTCACTCGGGATCTTTCCGAAGAGCTTTGTTACGTCATTAACGGCCTCAGGCGTTAATGAGTTCTCAGCGCCATGCAAAGTATAAGTCCAATGACCATTTCGTAACGCTTCATTGTTAGCCAAATAAGCCGCTCCCGATGAACCGCCATGGACTGTGTAATAGCTTTTTCCATTGGCAGCCAAACATTCACCTAATGAAGCACTTGTCAGCAACGGAGCTCTTAAATATTTGGGGGCGGCATCAAGCCAATCAAGACTGTGCGTTTGAAAAAGCTCAAAGCCCTCGGTGCCATCTACTTTCTTGACATTAAATTCATTGTTTACAATGCCGTGCTGGCAAGGGTATGAGCCGGTTGCAAAGCTACTAGAGGCCACACGTGTAACGGTTGGAAAAACACTACGGCTATTTTTAAACCACGTTGCCTCTGTTGCTCCATGCTTAAATAGGTTGGGCATTGTGCGTTCTGTAATAAGATCTGGCCTTAGGCCATCAAACGTAACGATAATTATCCGTTTTGCTTTGTGAGGCATCATTTTTATTCCTATATTTTTCATTGTGTTATTTCGTCTGAATACTGGTATGTCACACGTGTAGCGTGTCATGACATTACGGCTAACTGGCTTAGGTCCTACTTAAACATCGTTTCAACTAAAGGTAAGTAGGCTGCACCGAATGATGGTGACTCTATCTCAGACTCTGATGGTTGAATGGGTACATCGAACACAACTTCTTGCTTTTTAGTCTGACGATTTAGCTCTATCTTGTTGACGATAGATTCAACTAGACGACGGTTTAACCCTCCACCAATAACAATTCGAGGAGGATCGATAATCGCAATAATCATTTCAATCAAACGACTCAGTGTATCTGCGGCTCGTTCACACCAATCTTCTACACATTGAGAGTTGATGATTTTGTCTTCAAGATCATCATACCCATTCCAAAGGATACCTTGCTGACGTAACAGGCTTTGAAGCTCCTGAGTCGTAGGTCGGCTATCTTTATCAACAAGTAATGTAATTTCGCCAGCATGTGAGTGACTACCTAGCTTTGGCTGCCCATTCTCAATCGCCACACTACCAAGCCCTTGGCCCAAGAATATGTAGTAAAAATCCTGTCCCATTCTACCGGTTCCACAGAAACGTTCACCGATCGCCGCACTCACCACATCGTTCCCTACAAATACTGGCACCGGAACCACCGCTTGGAATTCAGTCTGGATATCCAACTGCCCCCAAGCTTCTAGATGGTTAGGGAAAAGAAATCGACCCTCTCTATTTTTTATTCGAGCGGGCAACGATATTCCGACACCAATGATGTCCTTCCAGTCTAACGAAGCAGCCTTCAACAATTCTGAAAGGCATTTTTGACATAGTGCGATCGTTTCTTTTGGTGTCAGGCTATCATCACTGTAAGTAAGACATCGTTGGACGACACCGGTCGCGTCTAACAATGTCGCTGATATAAAGCCATGTCCCACCATGACTCCAACACTAAACGCAAACTTTGCGTTGATGATGTAGTTCACTTTCGGTTGACCACGCCCCGATTTCACGACCCCAGTCTCCGTTAACACATTCATGTCTACCAGGCTCTTAATTATTCGGGACACGGATTGGAAAGTTAACCCACTAAGTTCAGCAATCTCGGGACGACTAATCGGTGTCTGGATGCGGTTGATTATCCCCAAAATCACTTTTTCATTATCGCTGAACGCTATGTCTCGATATTTATGCAATTTCGTTGTTCTCATGGTTCTCTATGTATCGAAAACGACTTTCTTTAATCAGCCAATCAAGGGGATGCCTTACCCACGATTGCGGATCATGTGTGGCAAATGCATTCACCCCACGTAGTGAGATGATATGCCAACCTTGCTCTTGTGCTTGACGTATACACCTGCTTGCATGCCAAAGCTGAGCAACTAGGTTGGCTTTACGATGTGTTGTATGTCCCAAGGCTTTCGAGGCGACCTCTCTTGTCGTCATGTAATCCTTGTTCTCAGGCAACCTTATCGGGATGATACGATCAGCCAATAACGGATTGACCTCGATAACAAGATCAGCTATTTCCCACTGAAGAATTCCTTTTATGGTGGGATAAGCCCCCATCGCATCTAACACTAGGGAAGCAAGCTTTGAGTTCACCTCACGGCCTTCTCCGTAAGAGAATGCCAATAAGGGAAATCTAGCGTCCATCACGCCAAAGGGTGATAGATAGTAGGTAAATTTTTCAAAGTAATAATCGAGATGCTTAATTACAGAGGGCTCAACGATAACATCACGCTCCTCATATTGGCTTTGTCCATCGAGCTGCCACTCTCTTAAGGAGGTGGAAAGCTGACCGTCTAACCAATTTACGGTCACTTGATGCTCCATCCTTAAGCCGCCTTTTTTGTGCGATCTGTCTGTTCCGCCAGTGAGCAATATCGCAGTCCTGTACTTGGACAAAACAGGTGTACATGCTCAGGCGAAAAATCAAAATTAATCGTTTCACCAACAGCAAATTGATTGCAATGTGCAGGCACAATAGCTCTTAGCTCACCAAATTCAGTATCCAGTCGAAGCATCCACTCTCGTCCAACAATATAGGCGTCGCTAATTCGACCTTGATAGCCGTCATTACCAATGAGAATACCTTCAGGCCTTATTCCAACGTGAACATCCTTGCCATCTTCGCCCAACGCCCTGTGCAATTTAATTTTGCCATTCCCAACAACAAGGGATTGCTCATGCTGTTTACCCTTCAATATGTTAATTGCAGGACTACCGATAAATTCAGCGACAAAGCGTGTCTTGGGCCTTAAAAATACATCTTCGGGCGTGCCTACTTGTTCTAAAGCCCCGTGATTCATCACAATCACTTTATTAGCCATTGTCATCGCTTCAAGTTGATCATGCGTTACCATCACCGTTGTGATACCTAATTCCACTTGCAACTTCTTCAACTCTTCACGCATTGAATGTCTCAATGTGGCATCTAAATTAGACAACGGCTCATCAAGAAGTAACAGTTTTGGACTTTTGATAAGTCCTCGCGCCAATGCGACCCTTTGTTGTTGTCCACCAGAAAGTTCGGAAGGCATACGTTCTAGTAGATGGTCAACTTGCACTTTCTCGGCAACCTTCTGAGCCATCTCCAGCGCCTTTTCAGCAGGAATTGCAGGTTTAATGTACCTTAATGGAAAGAGAATATTCTCTAATACACTCTTATGGGGATATAGTGCATAAGACTGAAACACAACACTTAAATTTCGGCTTCGGGCTGGGACATTATTCACGACTTTATCATCAAAAAGAATTTCACCGCTGCTGCACTCGTAAATACCCGCCATCAGCATCAAGCTGGTCGACTTACCACACCCCGACGGCCCCAAAATGGCAACAAAGTCCCCATCATCAATAGTGAAGTTTATATCATTAAGGGTCTTAGTTTTTCCCCAGCGCTTTTCAACATGATTAAATTCGATTTTCATAATTTACCCTTTAGTGCCGCCAACTGAAATTTGTGACAAGTATTTTTGACATGTTATGTAAAGTACAAGGCTTGGAATTAGATATACGACTGCTACGGCAGTCAACAGACCATAATCTGCCCCCATTGAGTCTTCTGCATAGAAGTAAAGAAATTGGCTCATTACCCAATGGTTACTATCAAATATGAAAGAAGTCACAAATATGTATTCTTCCCAACCTTTCAAAAAGGAAAATACCCCAATAGCAATCACACCGTTTTTTACTTGTGGCAGCACCACATCAATGAATGCTCTCAGGCGTGATGCGCCATCAGTCATGGCACTCATTTCAATATCCCATGAGACATTATCAAAAAAACCTTTCATTAAAAAAATCGCAAAAGGCAATTCCAGTGCCGTAGTAACTAAAACGACTCCAAATAATGAATCCAATAAGCTTGACCAATGCAGGAGAAGAAAAATTGGAATAATGAGTGTTAACGCTGGAAATGCATGCAGTACTACTAGCCCTTTCATATAGGCTGCACGGCCAGTAAAATGAAAACGGGATAGGTAGTAGCCTGCCATTGTCGCAATTGTACAAACGAGCAACGTTTGGCCACCAGCGAGAATGAATGAGTTCTTCAGTGCATCATAGATTGAAGGTACCGCATTTGACTCACTCAGAAACTGATAGCTAACAAAACTAATCTCATCACCGACTTTTGCCAGTATTCCCCATACCGAGACAACGACTATAGACAGTAATACAGCACGCCTAAGTTGCTTACTCTCAATCAGAAATATTGTTAATAAGGTTGCAATTAACGCAGGTAAGAAAATACCCATAATTTTCGCGATGGCGAAAACATTAACACTGCCAGTATCTCCAGAAGTGAATGATACAAAGAACATCCAAAAATAAGGAACAACAACTGGAAGTGTTAACACACTAATTAAAAAAAGTACTAGCCACTGCCCTTTATTTAAACGTGAAAATACACCTTCAGTTATGCTTAGGTTCCACGTATTCATTGTTTAACCTCAATTTTTGGTACTTGAAGTAAAGTTTTCATATTGGTAAAACGCCACATAAGTAACGAATAACCCACTCCGATTATCACTAGGATTAAGGCCAATGTTGCTCCGTAGCCATATTGCCCAGATTCAAATGCCTGCTTATACACATACAGGGAATACACAGTCGAGTCATAAAATGGACCGCCATTGGTAATCAATAGCGCATACTCAAACGTGACGAGCAAAGACAATGATTGAAAAATGGTGACAAAACTTAATGGCCACCTAATCGCAGGTAAGATGATATGCCTTACCATTGATAAGCTTGAAGCGCCATCTACCCTCGCCGCATGGAATAGGTGTTTTGGAATCGATTTGATTGCAGATGTAAAAATTAGCATACCCATAGAGGCGCCGATAATACCGTTTGCCAAGATGATCGTAAGCATCGGTGAGTCTTGCCTCAAATCAATTGGCGTCTCACCTCCAATAGCCAACCACAATTGATTGATTAGGCCAAACTCATTCGGGTCTGCCGCCCAAATCCATAACAGAGCATAAATGACGCTAGGCGCCATTCGTGGTAAAAGCCACAAAGTAGTAAAAATCTTTCCAATACGCTCTGGTAGGCAAGCGATCGCCAAAGACAGAAGCAGAGCGAGACCGACGTTAAATAGCGCTAAAGTGCATACAACGAAGATCAGGGACTTACCAATGAGTTCCCACAAAAGGCGATCGCCAAATAACTGTTTAAAGTTATTCAGACTGAACTGCTCGATAGAGAGGTCTCTTCCCATGTCAGAAAAAGCAATGACAAAATTGACGACAATAGGGGCAACAAATAGCAAAAATAGTAATAATGTCGCTGGTCCTAAAAAGAGGACAGCATTTCGATCTACTGTAAAGTTTTTCATAAGACTTAAATTAGGGAGCGCGTTAATTACGCCGCTCCCAGAATAAATTATTGAATGGTAACGTCTTCAGACATCTCTATGTTCATGCGCTCTACAATAAACTTGGTTCCGTCAGCCGAACTCAAACGACCTGTTTCCACAGCCTGAATACCTCGATAAAGAATATCGTTATATTTCGCTAATGACGGGTGGATAGGCATAACCATTACTTCAGAGCTAGCCAGTAGCTCTGAGCCAGAACGACTGATCCAAGCTTCTTGGTAAGCATCAGACTTCTCTTCTTGATTATGAATGGCTAAGAAACCAGCTCCGGTAGCCAAAGGTGTGTAATTTTCCGCCTTAATAATTTCACCGATAAGACGCACTGAGAGCTCCTTGTCACTTGCTTTAGGGCTCACCGTCATCATCAATGGATGTGTCATATTATACGGTTTCTCGCCTTTTACAGCAGAAGGCACATTCATCCAACCTACGTTTTCAAAATAACTCTCTTCTGTATTGTCAGAAATGCCCATATTGATCATGTTGGGTACTCCCCAAATACCATGAATTTTGACAAATGCGTCACCTTCTCCAAATGCTCGATGCACGACATCCCAGCTCATTGAAGTATTATTTCTTGGTGTCACATTGTCATTGGCATTCGTTTCAATCCAAGCGAGAAAATCCTGCAAAGCCTTTTGATTAACCACTAGCTTACCGCTAACTGGGTCTTGAGGCTCAAAGCCAAAGCTACGCATATTCATCAAAAAGTCAGGGCCGGTATTAGGACGATGTAACATGCCGTATTTCACATCACTCTTTTCGACAACTTCTTTCGTCAGCGCTGACAAGTCATGAATTGTAAATTCACCTTCATCTACTTTGTATGAGAGCGACTCGATATAGTCATTGCTCTTACCAATGTCACGTAACATTTGCTTATTAAAGAATACCATCCGAGCTTCTGGTAAAAATGGAATTCCCCAACGTTGCTGCTTATATGTAACGGTAGGCCATATCCACTCAACCATATCACCGAACAAATGCGGATTTGCCTCAATTTCCTTATCAAGTGGAATGACAGCATCAGACTCTGCAAGAGAAGCAATCCATTCATGGGCACCTACGTAAATATCTGCACCCCGATTAACCGAGTTAGAACGGAGATATTGAAGTATGTCTTCATCCCAGCCTCTCGCACGATTAAGTTGCATTTCAACATTTATTCGACGTTCATCTCCCTCAGCCTCTAGTTCTTTATTAAGACTCTCGGCCGCTTTGATTACCGTTGGTTCCATTTGAGATAAATTTTGGTCAGAACGCATCCACATTTTGAGGTCTATAACCTCTGCAAATGCACTAGGGGCAATCAAGCAGCTTCCCAGAATAGAAGCAATTAAGGAACGTTTCATTTTTACAACCTCACAGCTAAAGCTCTCATTTAGAATGCAATGCATCCTAGATTCAATTTATTTCAACTTTATTTAACTCACGTTAATTAATTAATTGAGTTGGTTTTTTATCAAGTAAAACTCAACCAGAAATAAAAGTTATAAAACGCTTAACCCTGGCCATGAGAGAGGTACTATCAAACTAAACGCTGCATATTTTCGCTTCTCAATAAATTAAAAATATCCCCTACGTACTAGGCGGTGATTAGATTAGAAAATCTAAGCAATTATGTTGATGATCTTCAGCTAATGATAGGGTTAACTAAAAAGGAATGGGGCATTATGTATGGTACGCCCCGTTTTGCAAGTGATAAGCCCGATAACGGAGTTGGTTTGCGCTAATGTATTCAGAGTCGTTAAGAGACTGTCATTAGTCCCAGCTCTACGATGAGATCCGCGCCAGATTGTCCTCAAAAACGTGAAAGCATGCTATTGCTGTTATGCCCCTTAGGTTTTCAATCTGGTGGTCTGACCGTTTTGTCATCGATATCTATCATTGCAAATTCTATGATGTTTTAATTTCAAAAGGTTTCTGCTCAGCCATTACCGACCAGGCTATACGTGCTAATTTATTCGCCAGTGCAACGACTGCGACATTAAATGGCTTTCTTCGTTTCAGCTCTATTAGCCATGTACCAAAGTATTTCTCCGCTGATTCATCACGCCACATGACAGCCCTAGCTGCATGAACAAACATTTCCCTAAGTTCCTTGTTGCCACGTTTTGATATGCCAAGTAACCTTGATTTACCGCCCGTTGAGTATTGATACGGAACTAACCCAATCCAAGCGGAAAAATTGCGCCCATTTTTGAAGTCTTGAGGGTCTGCGACAGCAGATAAACAACAACAGGCTGTTATCGGGCCAACGCCAGGAATTGTTTGTAAAAGTTTTGCTGTTTCATTTTGACGCATGATCTTTTGTAGCTTTTCTTCTTGTTCTTTAATCCTAATATTTAGCAGTTCGTAGTGGTCAAAATGCTGTTTAATTTCAAGAAGAAGTAAAGGTGGAATTAGTTCATCATGGTCTATGATGCGCTGAAAAACGTTTTTCATTTGGTGATGACCTTTTGGCAAACTTATGCCAAATTCAAGCAACATTGAGCTGATGCGGTTCATGCACGCTGTACGATCTTTGATATAAGCAGCCCTAACTCGCCGAATGACAATTAGCACTTGTGCCACCTCTGATTTGGGAGTAACAAATCGCATATGTGGCCTTTATGCTGCCTCTGCTATAGCGTCTGCATCAATGAAGTCATTCTTATGAGATTTTACATACGGCTTAACATACTGAGGAGGTATGAGTTTTGGTATGTGACCGAAGCTTGAACACTTTCTTGCCAACCAATGGCATCCGCCACATGACTCCATTGCAATAACTACTGACTCGTGACATGAAAGAAACTGAATTAGCTTGGCACGATTAAACTTATGACGAAAGACCTCCCTTCCTGCTTTATCTCTACCAACGAGATGGAAAAGATTTTTACCTATATCAATACCGATGATTACTGTGCGTTGCATGATGGTCTCTCCCTGTGGTTCACCTATCCCTATTGTAGGGAAAGGATGGGGCGTACCATCTAATTAACGTGTCAGCAATTATTGCTGGCACGTCATATCATGGCAACATTAAGCAGTAATAATTGATTTTTCTATTCTCAACGCCAGAGCGGACAATACCCAATTAACATCTCTAGCTTCGGGATACCGCTGGCATTGATGCAAGACACTTATAACCCCATTAGTAACACTGCAAAGAAAAACCTTCTCCCTTTCATGCTTCTCAGGTAACAGGGAAGTCCTCTCTCTAATCAACAAGTACACATCTTGGTACATAGCATTTATATCTTCATGCTTCAGATCGCTAAACGTAGGATTCTGAACAATATCAAGGCATAAGCTGGCACAGTGGACAGCCAAGGCTGAATAATTCATACGTCACCTCCTTGCTGGAGAAACCGTTCAAAAGCGCTACCATCTCGACGAGTAAGGTTTGGCACATACCTCGAGTAAACACGAAACAGCATTGTTGTTGTGGTATGCCCCATCTGGTTTGCAATCCATTCAGGAGACTCACCCGATGCCAACAATAACGTCGCGTAAG